>NZ_JAAQWX010000006.1:0-264864 GCF_012985745.1 Pseudomonas sp. WS 5078
GAGAGTAGGTCATCGTCAAGATTAAATTCCAGAATCCCTGTCTGCTCACGCAGACAGGGATTTTGTTTTTGTGGCTGAAAAAGAGCGTGCACGCCATCTCTACGCTGGACACTCCTTACCCCGTCCCTGCACGCATTTCAGCTTCTATGCAATCTGCTAGCTCATCGTTATGATGCGTGCCTGATAGTGAGGCGATACTTGCATGCTGACGTTGTTGAAACTCCTTAAGGATGGCCACTTTCACTCTGGGCAGGCATTAGGCGCCCAATTGGGTATAAGCCGCAGTGCTGTATGGAAGCAATTACAAAGATTAGAGGCGGACTCAAATCTGTCTATCCATAAGGTTCGTGGTCGAGGCTATCAATTAGCATTCCCTCTGGATCTTCTAGACGAGGCAGGCTTCTCGAACAGCTGTTATCCCGTACATCTCCACGAAATAGTGGACTCAACCAATGCGGAAGCATTTCGTCAGATCAATAAAGGGCATTCTGCGCCTTACGTGATTGTCGCTGAACAGCAAAATGCCGGGCGAGGGCGCAGAGGGCGGAATTGGGAAAGTCCTTTTGCGCAGAATGTTTACTACAGTTTAGTGCTTCGAGTGGATGGTGGGTTGCGTCAGCTGGAGGCGCTGAGTCTTGTGGTCGGTCTTGCTGTATTGAATACGCTTAAAGATTTCGGTCTACAGGCAGTGGGGCTGAAGTGGCCTAACGATGTATTGGTTGGCGACAAGAAGATCGCTGGAATTCTATTGGAGTTAGTCGGTGATCCCGCAGACGTATGTCACGTTGTCATAGGTATTGGTATTAACGTAAATATGAGAGCCGCCACAGGCGTGGGCCAACCCTGGACGTCAATGAGCTTGGAAACCGGCATGAGAGTTGAGCGTAATGAGGTTATAAACGCGCTGAATAAACGGCTGAAAAATTATTTGAACGCTCACGCAGTGACGGGGTTTTCTTCGTTTCATGCTGAGTGGGAGAAGAATCACGTGTGGCAAGGTCGCGATGTTTCATTGATGGCTGGCTTGCACCAGGTTGATGGGGTTGTGGTCGGTGTGGATCAGCAGGGAGCATTGCGCTTGTGCATTAATGGTGAATTGAGAACGTACAGTGGCGGCGAGCTTAGTTTGAGATTGCGCGATGATTCTTGAGCTCGATTGCGGTAATAGCTTCATCAAATGGAGAGTGCTTGATTCCAAAGAGCCGGTGACTGGAGGAGTCGCTGATTCAGAAGGTGGATTAGTCTCTGCTATTTTGGCCCGCCCCGATTTGAATATCACACATTGTCGTATGGTCAGTGTGCGCAGTGACGTAGAAACATCGCAGCTGATTGCGGCGCTTGCCTCAGAGTTTTCTATTGAGGTTTTATGTGCGGTCCCCGCTCCTACTCTTGCGGGAGTGACCAATGGCTACGAAGATTTTGAGCGTCTAGGCCTGGATCGATGGCTCGCCCTCGTTGCAGGATATGCATTAGTTGGTGGGGCATGCCTAGTCCTCGACTTGGGTACAGCAGTCACTGCGGACTTTGTCTCAAATGATGGGCTGCATATCGGAGGGTTTATCTGCCCTGGAATGCCGCTTATGCGTAATCAATTACAAACTCATACGCGTCGCATCAAATATGACGTTGCATCGGTCACGGGGGCAATGCAGCGTATTGAGCCCGGGCGCACGACAATTGAAGCTGTAGAGCGAGGCTGTTTACTTATGCTGCGTGGCTTTGTAGCTACACAAATACAATTGGCGCGCGACTATTGGGGCGATAATTTCAAGATATTGCTTACGGGTGGGGATGCAGATTTGATTGCGGATACAGTGCCTGAAGCGCGGGTAGTCAAAGATTTGGTGTTTGTCGGACTGGCTGTCGCCTGTCCTTTTTCTTGAGGTGCCTATGCGTTGGTTGTTGATGTTGCTGGTGGTGTTGAATGTCTTTTATTTCATCTGGCATCAACAAGAGGCGCCTCTGAGGGGCAAGGAGATAATTTCGTTATCTCTGTATAAGGGTAGCAAGCAGGATATTCGACTTCTCAGTGAGGCCGGCGCTCAAAAGCTGCCAGTTGAGGATGGTGGGTGCATTTATCTACGAGTTTTGGGTTCTGGCGGTGAAGAAAAAGAAATTCTTCAGAAGATGATGGATAAGAAACTGCTGGTGGAGCAGATAGGTGAGGGCGCTCTCTTTAAGGTGATGAGCGCAGGTCCGCCTATGAAGGGTAATCAGGACGTATTGAATCTTCTGAATGAATTCAAGGAGTTAAAAGTTGAAAAAAACCCATGCTAGGGGTTGCAGCTTTTCACGTGTTTGCATAGAATGGCGCCCGCTCCACAGTGATAGTCGAAAACGAGTCTGGCTGTGAAGCAAGTCGATATGCTAACTCAATGATTTTATTGAGAAAGTGGTTGACAAGGGGTTGGGATGATGTATAATCCCGCCCAGCTCAGGAGGGGTTCCCGAGCGGCCAAAGGGATCAGACTGTAAATCTGACGTCTACGACTTCGAAGGTTCGAATCCTTCCCCCTCCACCATATTTGCGCAAATCAGCATAATTTGCGGGTGTAGTTTAGTGGTAGAACCTCAGCCTTCCAAGCTGATGATGCGGGTTCGATTCCCGCCACCCGCTCCATATGTGCTGGTTTAGAGGTTTTTGCTCTTGTAGCTCAGTTGGTAGAGCACACCCTTGGTAAGGGTGAGGTCAGCGGTTCAAATCCGCTCAAGAGCTCCATAATTCAAAGGCAGATATGAAAATATCTGCCTTTGTTTTAGCGGGCTGAAAGGCTTGTGTGGAGTGTTTGCCGGTTGGTGCCTTGTGGTGCTTACTGCTCCGGATTGTAATTGCTGTTGTGGGTTGCACGCATTCTGCTCCTTGCATCGTCATTTTGCTGTTGTTTGGCTAGTTTGGCGGAAGCGGTTGCATTTGTTGTTGAAAAGTCTCTCTCGAGGCTGCATAATTCGCGGCTCGATAATGTTTTAGGTCAGTAGCTCAATTGGCAGAGCGACGGTCTCCAAAACCGTAGGTTGGGGGTTCGATTCCCTCCTGACCTGCCAGATTCGCTCATTGCGTCTGGCTTTCTTTTCACAGGATCCTCTTTGATGACTCCCAAGGCTGAAGTTCAAGGCTCTCGCTTCGATCTCCTCAAGTGGCTGGCAGTTGTTGCCCTTGTTGCGGTAGGCGTTGTTGGGAATCAGTATTATTCTGGTTCGCCGATCCTGTATCGTGTCATTGCACTTCTTGTTCTTGCTGCAGTCGCTGTCTACGTAGGCTTGCAGACTGCTAAGGGTAAGTCGTTTGCTGTCCTGGTAAAGGAAGCTCGTATTGAGATTCGTAAAGTCGTATGGCCAACTCGCCAAGAAACTACGCAGACTACTCTGATTGTTGTAGCTGTTGTTCTAGTTATGGCGTTGCTGTTGTGGGGGCTTGATTCCCTGCTCGGCTGGCTTGTTTCCTTGATTGTTGGCTAAGGGTGTCCCGTGGCTAAGCGTTGGTACGTTGTGCATGCTTATTCGGGTTACGAAAAGCATGTTATGCGCTCTTTGATTGAGCGCATCAAGCTGGCAGGCATGGAAGATGGCTTCGGCGAAATTCTGGTTCCCACTGAAGAAGTGGTTGAAATGCGTAATGGCCAGAAGCGCAAAAGTGAACGCAAGTTCTTCCCTGGTTATGTGCTGGTCCAAATGGACATGAACGAAGGTACTTGGCACTTGGTCAAGGATACACCTCGTGTCATGGGCTTCATTGGCGGCACCGCTGACAAGCCAGCGCCGATCACAGATAAAGAAGCAGAAGCAATTCTGCGTCGTGTTGCTGATGGTAGTGATAAGCCTAAGCCGAAGACGTTGTTCGAGCCGGGCGAGGTCGTTCGTGTCACAGACGGTCCTTTCGCTGACTTCAACGGTACAGTCGAAGAGGTTAACTACGAAAAGAGTCGCATCCAGGTGGCTGTGCTCATTTTCGGTCGCTCTACTCCGGTAGAGCTAGAGTTCAGTCAGGTCGAAAAGGTCTAACTGAATACGCATCCCAACCCCATGGCTTCGCCGTGGGGTTTTGTCGTCACTGGGATAAACACGCAAGTAGCCGGGGAGCCTTTCTTAGGCGTCTGAACCCGTAATTGGAGTGCCTCATGGCCAAGAAAATTACCGCTTACATCAAGCTGCAAGTAAAGGCCGCTCAGGCCAACCCAAGCCCGCCTGTTGGTCCAGCTTTGGGTCAGCACGGTGTGAATATCATGGAATTCTGCAAAGCGTTCAACGCCCGTACTCAAGGCATTGAACCAGGTCTGCCGACTCCTGTGATCATCACTGTTTACAGCGACCGTAGCTTCACGTTCGAAACCAAATCGACTCCTGCTTCGGTTCTGCTGAAGAAAGCTGCCGGTTTGACTAGCGGTTCCGCTCGTCCAAACACCGTTAAGGTTGGCACCGTTACTCGTGCTCAGCTGGAAGAAATCGCGAAAACCAAAAACGCGGATCTGACTGCAGCTGATATGGAAGCAGCCGTGCGTACCATCGCCGGTTCTGCTCGTAGCATGGGCCTTAACGTGGAGGGTGTGTAATGGCTAAGCTGACTAAGCGTCAAAAGGCAATCGCCGGTAAAATTGAAGCTGGCAAGTCTTACAACTTCGTAGACGCTGCTGCTTTGCTGGCTGAGCTGTCGACTGTTAAATTCAGCGAGTCCTTTGATATCGCCGTAAATCTGGGCGTAGACCCGCGTAAATCTGACCAGGTAGTTCGTAGCGCAACTGTGTTGCCACACGGCACTGGCAAGACTGTACGTGTAGCTGTCTTCACTCAGGGTCCAGCTGCTGAAGCTGCTCTGGCTGCAGGTGCTGATCGCGTAGGTATGGACGATCTGGCTGCTGAAATGAAAGGCGGCGACCTCAACTACGACGTAGTTATTGCCTCTCCGGATGCAATGCGTGTTGTTGGTCAGTTGGGTCAAATCCTTGGTCCGCGCGGTCTGATGCCTAACCCTAAGGTTGGTACTGTGACTCCAGACGTTGCTACCGCGGTTAAAAACGCTAAAGCTGGTCAGGTTCGTTATCGCACTGACAAAAACGGTATCATCCACACCTCCGTTGGCAAGATCGGTTTCGACGCCGTTCAGCTGAAGGAAAACGTTGAAGCCCTGATCGCTGATCTGAAGCGTATCAAGCCTGCTTCCTCGAAAGGTATTTACGTCAAACGCGTTACCCTGAGCACCACAATGGGCCCAGGCTTGGTCATCGACCAAGGTTCCCTGGACGCGTAAGACAAATCTGGTGCATGTAAATGTGCCGATTGAAAGATTGGGGTCCCTGCCTGGCGGGGGCTATCCAAGACCGTAGGCGACGCAAGTCTTAAACCTCAAGCCTACGCAGATGGTGCTCCCGGTTCCTTACCGAATCAGACACCAAAACGACATCCGGCCTCGGTTGGATGAAACGGTAACAAGCAGGAGTTAAACCCGTGGCAATTAAACTCGAAGACAAGAAGGCCATCGTCGCTGAAGTCAACGAGGCTGCCAAAGTTGCCCTGTCTGCTGTTGTGGCTGATGCCCGCGGCGTGACAGTTGGCGCTATGACCGGACTCCGTAAAGAGGCTCGTGAAGCTGGTGTTTACGTACGTGTTGTACGTAACACACTGCTAAAGCGCGCTGTTGCTGACACTGAATACAGTGTTCTCAACGACGTGTTCACTGGCCCGACCTTGATCGCATTCTCGAATGAACATCCTGGCGCTGCTGCCCGTTTGTTCAAAGAGTTCGCGAAAGGTCAGGATAAGTTCGAGATCAAGGCAGCTGCGTTCGAGGGCAAGTTCCTCGCAGCTAATCAGATCGACGTACTGGCAAGCCTGCCGACCCGTGACGAAGCAATTTCTCAGCTGATGAGCGTGATTCAAGGCGCAACCAGCAAATTGGCTCGTACTCTGGCAGCACTTCGCGACCAGAAAGAAGCAGCTGCAGCTTAAGGCTAAGCGACTTTTTTCAGCGTTTATTGTTTATTTCGATGGCCGCTTAGGCTGTCACCCCAATACAGGAATATATAGTCATGTCTCTGACTAACGAGCAAATCATCGAAGCAATCGGCGAAAAATCCGTTCTGGAAATCGTTGAGCTGATCAAGGCAATGGAAGAGAAGTTCGGCGTTTCCGCTGCTGCTGCTTCTGCTGGTCCTGCTGCTGCCGCTGCTGTTGTTGAAGAGCAAACTGAATTCAACGTTATGTTGACTGAAGCTGGCGAGAAGAAAGTTAACGTGATCAAGGCTGTACGTGAGCTGACTGGTCTGGGCTTGAAAGAAGCCAAGGCAGTAGTTGACGGCGCTCCAGCTATGGTTCTGGAAGCTGTTTCCAAAGACGCAGCTGACAAAGCCAAGGCTACCTTGGAAGAAGCAGGCGCTAAAGTCGAGCTGAAGTAAGCATCGACCTTGCGTCTCCAGCCCAAGCGTTAAGCTGAGGCTGATGGCTGGTGGCTCTTGCCACCGGCCTTTTTCCGTTATTGGCTTCCGACTGGGTCGGCGCTTTTAACGTGCTGTAACCACCCTGTGCGGTGGAGCAAACCAAGGGGTTTGCACGATTTTCTGGCTGCTCCCGTCGGGAGGGGCCAAACAAGCAGGTGACCAAGCTGGGGAACGCTGATGGCTTACTCATATACTGAGAAAAAACGTATCCGCAAGGACTTTAGCAAGTTGCCGGACGTCATGGATGTGCCGTATCTCTTGGCAATCCAGCTGGATTCGTATCGTGAATTCTTGCAGGCGGGAGCGACTAAAGATCAGTTCCGCGACGTGGGCCTGCATGCGGCCTTCAAATCCGTTTTCCCGATCATCAGCTACTCCGGCAATGCTGCGCTGGAGTATGTGGGTTATCGTTTGGGTGAACCGGCATTTGATGTCAAAGAATGCGTGTTGCGCGGTGTAACTTACGCCGTACCTTTGCGGGTTAAAGTTCGCTTGATCATTTTCGACAAAGAATCGTCGAACAAAGCGATCAAGGACATCAAAGAGCAAGAAGTCTACATGGGCGAAATCCCATTGATGACTGAGAACGGTACCTTCGTTATTAATGGTACCGAGCGTGTAATTGTTTCCCAGCTGCACCGTTCCCCGGGCGTGTTCTTCGATCACGACCGCGGCAAAACGCACAGCTCCGGTAAGCTGCTTTATTCCGCGCGTATCATTCCTTACCGTGGTTCGTGGTTGGATTTCGAGTTCGACCCGAAAGACTGCGTGTTCGTACGTATCGACCGTCGTCGCAAATTGCCTGCGTCCGTGCTGCTGCGTGCACTGGGTTATACCACTGAGCAAGTGCTTGAAGCGTTCTACACCACAAACGTATTCCACGTGCAAGGTGAGAGCATCAGCCTGGAGCTGGTGCCCCAGCGCCTGCGCGGTGAAATTGCAGTCATCGATATCATGGATGACAAGGGCAAGGTGATTGTCGAGCAAGGTCGTCGTATTACCGCTCGCCATATCAACCAGCTGGAAAAAGCCGGTGTCAAAGAGCTCGTTATGCCTCTGGACTATGTCCTGGGACGCACAACGGCCAAGGCAATCGTGCACCCGGCTACCGGCGAAATCATTGCGGAATGCAACACAGAGCTGACAACCGAAATTCTGGCAAAAGTTGCCAAGAGCCAAGTTGTCCGTATTGAAACGTTGTATACCAACGACATCGACTGTGGTCCGTTCGTCTCTGACACGCTGAAAATTGATTCCACCAGCAACCAATTGGAAGCACTGGTCGAAATCTACCGCATGATGCGTCCAGGCGAGCCGCCAACCAAAGATGCTGCCGAGACCCTTTTCAACAACCTGTTCTTCAGTCCTGAGCGTTATGACCTGTCTGCGGTCGGCCGAATGAAGTTCAACCGTCGTATCGGTCGTACCGAAATCGAAGGTTCGGGTGTGCTGTGCAAGGAAGATATCGTTGCAGTGTTGAAGACTCTGGTCGACATCCGTAACGGTAAAGGCATCGTCGATGACATCGACCACTTGGGTAACCGTCGTGTTCGCTGCGTAGGCGAGATGGCCGAAAACCAGTTCCGCGTTGGACTGGTACGTGTCGAGCGTGCAGTTAAAGAGCGTCTCTCGATGGCAGAAAGCGAAGGCCTGATGCCGCAAGACCTTATCAATGCCAAGCCAGTTGCTGCGGCGGTGAAAGAGTTCTTCGGTTCCAGCCAGCTTTCGCAATTTATGGACCAGAACAACCCGCTTTCCGAAATCACCCACAAGCGCCGTGTTTCTGCACTGGGCCCAGGTGGTTTGACGCGTGAGCGTGCCGGTTTTGAAGTTCGTGACGTACACCCGACGCACTACGGTCGTGTATGCCCGATTGAAACGCCGGAAGGCCCGAACATCGGTCTCATCAACTCATTGGCTGCTTATGCCCGCACCAACCAGTATGGTTTCCTTGAGAGCCCGTACCGTGTTGTGAAAGAAGGCGTGGTAACCGACGAGATCGTGTTCCTGTCTGCCATTGAAGAAGCAGATCACGTTATTGCTCAGGCTTCAGCCACCATGAACGATCAGAAAGTCCTGATCGATGAGTTGGTAGCTGTACGTCACTTGAACGAGTTCACTGTTAAGGCGCCGGAAGACGTCACCTTGATGGACGTGTCGCCGAAACAGGTAGTTTCGGTTGCTGCGTCGCTGATTCCGTTCCTCGAGCATGACGATGCCAACCGTGCATTGATGGGTTCGAACATGCAGCGTCAAGCTGTACCGACACTGCGTGCTGACAAGCCGTTGGTGGGTACAGGCATGGAGCGTAACGTAGCGCGTGACTCCGGGGTTTGTGTAGTAGCCCGTCGTGGTGGCGTTATTGACTCCGTAGATGCTAGTCGCATCGTTGTTCGTGTTGCAGATGACGAAGTTGAAACCGGTGAAGCCGGTGTCGACATCTACAACCTGACCAAGTACACACGCTCTAACCAGAACACCTGCATCAACCAGCGTCCGCTGGTTCGCAAAGGTGATCGGGTTCAGCGTAGCGACATCATGGCTGATGGCCCGTCCACCGACATGGGTGAGCTGGCTCTGGGTCAGAACATGCGTATTGCCTTCATGGCATGGAACGGCTTCAACTTCGAAGACTCCATCTGTCTGTCGGAACGTGTAGTTCAGGAAGACCGTTTCACCACGATCCACATTCAGGAACTGACCTGTGTGGCTCGTGACACCAAGCTTGGTCCAGAAGAAATCACTGCAGACATCCCGAACGTGGGCGAAGCTGCGCTGAATAAACTGGATGAGGCCGGTATCGTTTACGTGGGTGCTGAAGTCGGCCCAGGCGACATTCTGGTTGGTAAAGTGACACCGAAAGGTGAGACGCAGCTGACTCCAGAAGAGAAGCTGTTGCGCGCAATCTTCGGTGAAAAAGCCAGCGACGTTAAAGACACTTCCCTGCGTGTGCCGACTGGTACCAAAGGCACTGTCATTGACGTTCAGGTTTTCACTCGCGACGGCGTTGAGCGTGACGCTCGTGCACTGTCGATTGAAAAAACCCAGCTGGACGAAATTCGCAAGGACCTGAACGAAGAGTTCCGTATCGTTGAAGGTGCAACATTCGAGCGCCTGCGCTCCGCATTGGTGGGTAACATTGCCGAAGGCGGTGCTGGTCTCAAGAAAGGCCAGGAAATCACCAATGAGGTTCTGGATGGTCTTGAGCATGGTCAGTGGTTCAAGCTGCGCATGGCTGAAGATGCTCTGAACGAGCAACTTGAGAAGGCTCAGGCTTACATCATCGACCGTCGTCGTCTATTGGATGACAAGTTCGAAGACAAGAAGCGCAAGTTGCAGCAAGGCGATGACCTGGCTCCAGGTGTGCTGAAAATCGTCAAGGTTTACCTGGCAATCCGTCGTCGCATCCAGCCGGGTGACAAGATGGCTGGTCGTCACGGTAACAAGGGTGTGGTCTCCGTGATCATGCCGGTTGAAGACATGCCGTACGATGCCAATGGCACCCCGGTTGATGTTGTCCTCAACCCGTTGGGCGTACCTTCGCGTATGAACGTTGGTCAGATTCTTGAAACTCACTTGGGCCTTGCAGCCAAAGGGTTGGGCGAGAAGATCAACCTCATGATTGAGGAGCAACGCAAGGTCGCAGACCTGCGTAAGTTCCTGCATGAGATCTACAACGAAATTGGCGGTCGTCAAGAAAGCCTGGATGACTTCTCGGATCAGGAAATTCTTGATCTGGCGAAGAACCTTCGCGGCGGTGTTCCGATGGCTACCCCGGTGTTCGACGGTGCCAAGGAAAGCGAAATCAAGGCCATGTTGCGTCTGGCAGATCTGCCAGATAGCGGCCAGATGCAGCTGACTGACGGTCGTACCGGCAACAAGTTTGAGCGTCCGGTTACCGTTGGCTACATGTACATGCTGAAACTGAACCACTTGGTAGACGACAAGATGCATGCTCGTTCTACCGGTTCTTACAGCCTGGTTACTCAACAGCCGTTGGGTGGTAAGGCGCAGTTCGGTGGTCAGCGTTTCGGGGAGATGGAGGTCTGGGCGCTGGAAGCCTATGGCGCGGCATACACTCTGCAAGAAATGCTCACAGTGAAGTCGGACGATGTGAACGGCCGTACCAAGATGTACAAAAACATCGTGGACGGCGATCACCGTATGGAGCCGGGCATGCCCGAGTCCTTCAACGTGTTGATCAAAGAAATTCGTTCCCTCGGCATCGATATCGATCTGGAAACCGAATAACACGTGACGCGAATCGAGAGCGGGGCTGTACTGCCCGCTCTCTGCTCCGCCAGGAGGAAAGGCCTTGAAAGACCTACTGAATTTGCTGAAAAACCAGGGTCAAGTCGAAGAGTTCGACGCCATCCGTATTGGATTGGCCTCGCCTGAGATGATCCGTTCGTGGTCGTTCGGTGAAGTTAAAAAGCCGGAAACCATCAACTACCGTACGTTCAAGCCTGAGCGTGACGGCCTGTTCTGCGCCAAAATTTTTGGCCCGGTAAAGGATTACGAGTGCCTGTGCGGTAAGTACAAGCGCTTGAAACACCGTGGTGTGATCTGTGAGAAGTGCGGCGTTGAAGTCGCGCTGGCCAAGGTCCGCCGTGAGCGCATGGCTCACATTGAACTGGCTTCGCCAGTAGCCCACATCTGGTTCTTGAAATCGCTGCCGTCCCGTATCGGTTTGCTGATGGACATGACCCTGCGTGATATCGAACGCGTTCTCTACTTCGAGAGCTATGTCGTTATCGATCCGGGTATGACCACGCTGGAAAAAGGTCAGCTGCTGAACGATGAGCAGTATTTTGAAGCGCTGGAAGAGTTCGGCGACGATTTCGATGCTCGTATGGGTGCCGAAGCTGTTCGCGAACTGCTGCACGCTATCGACCTGGAGCATGAGATTGGTCGCCTGCGCGAAGAGATTCCGCAAACCAACTCTGAAACCAAGATCAAGAAGCTGTCCAAGCGTCTGAAGTTGATGGAAGCCTTCCAGGGCTCCGGCAACCTGCCTGAGTGGATGGTGCTGACCGTTCTGCCGGTTCTGCCGCCAGATCTGCGTCCATTGGTCCCGCTGGATGGCGGTCGTTTCGCGACTTCCGACCTCAACGATCTTTATCGTCGAGTGATCAACCGTAACAACCGTTTGAAGCGCCTGCTGGATCTGTCTGCTCCAGACATCATCGTGCGCAACGAAAAACGGATGTTGCAGGAAGCTGTTGATGCGCTGCTCGACAACGGTCGTCGTGGCCGTGCTATCACCGGTTCGAACAAGCGTCCTCTGAAATCCCTGGCTGACATGATCAAGGGTAAGCAGGGTCGTTTCCGTCAGAACTTGCTCGGTAAGCGTGTTGACTACTCGGGTCGTTCGGTAATTACCGTAGGTCCGACCTTGCGTCTGCACCAGTGCGGTCTGCCGAAAAAAATGGCACTTGAGCTGTTCAAGCCGTTCATTTTTGGCAAGCTGGAAATGCGCGGTCTCGCGACTACCATTAAAGCTGCCAAGAAAATGGTTGAGCGCGAACTGCCAGAGGTTTGGGACGTTCTCGCTGAAGTAATCCGTGAACACCCGGTTCTCCTGAACCGTGCGCCGACCCTTCACCGTCTGGGTATCCAGGCGTTTGAACCGGTACTGATCGAAGGTAAGGCTATTCAGCTACACCCGCTGGTCTGCGCCGCGTACAACGCCGACTTCGACGGCGACCAAATGGCTGTACACGTACCGCTGACACTGGAAGCTCAGCTCGAAGCGCGTGCGTTGATGATGTCGACCAACAACATTCTGTCGCCAGCTAACGGTGAGCCAATCATCGTTCCGTCGCAGGACGTTGTATTGGGTCTGTACTACATGACCCGCGAGGCGATCAACGCTAAAGGCGAGGGTCGTGTGTTCGCGGATCTGCAAGAAGTTGACCGTGTGTTCCGTGCCGGCGAAGCCGCACTGCACGCCAAGGTCAAGGTGCGGATCAACGAAACCGTCAATGATCGTGATGGTGGCAGCGTGACCAACACCCGTATTGTCGACACAACTGTCGGCCGTGCACTGTTGTTCCAAGTTGTTCCAAAAGGTCTATCGTACGACGTCGTTAACCTGCCAATGAAGAAAAAGGCAATCTCGAAACTGATCAACCAGTGCTATCGCGTGGTTGGTTTGAAAGAGACTGTGATCTTTGCTGACCAGTTGATGTACACCGGTTTTGCTTACTCGACCATTTCCGGCGTTTCCATCGGCGTTAACGACTTCGTTATCCCGGATGAAAAAGCCCGCATCATCGGTGCCGCCACCGATGAAGTTAAAGAGATCGAAAGCCAGTACGCCTCCGGTCTGGTTACTCAGGGCGAGAAGTACAACAAAGTAATCGACCTTTGGTCGAAAGCTAACGATGAAGTTTCCAAGGCGATGATGTCGAACCTCTCGAAAGAGAAGGTTATTGACCGTCATGGCAATGAAGTTGAGCAAGAGTCGTTCAACTCGATGTACATGATGGCTGACTCCGGCGCTCGTGGTTCTGCAGCACAGATCCGTCAGCTGGCCGGTATGCGTGGTCTGATGGCCAAGCCAGACGGCTCCATTATCGAAACGCCGATCACTGCGAACTTCCGTGAAGGTTTGAGCGTACTCCAGTACTTCATCTCGACTCACGGTGCTCGTAAGGGTCTCGCGGATACGGCCTTGAAAACGGCTAACTCCGGTTACCTGACCCGTCGTCTTGTGGATGTTGCGCAAGATCTGGTTGTAACTGAAGTTGATTGTGGTACCGAGCACGGTCTGTTGATGACGCCACATATTGAAGGCGGCGACGTTGTAGAGCCGTTGGGTGAGCGTGTATTGGGTCGTGTGATCGCCCGTGACGTATTCAAGCCGGGTACTGAGGAAGTTATTGTTCCGGCAGGTACTTTGGTTGATGAGAAGTGGGTTGAATTCATCGAGCTCAACAGCATCGACGAAGTAATCGTTCGTTCGCCAATCAGCTGCGAAACCCGTTTCGGTATCTGCGCCAAGTGCTACGGTCGCGATCTGGCTCGTGGTCACCAGGTGAACATCGGTGAAGCTGTCGGCGTGATCGCTGCTCAGTCGATCGGTGAGCCGGGTACACAGCTGACAATGCGTACGTTCCACATCGGTGGTGCGGCTAGCCGGACCTCCGCTGCTGACAGCGTTCAGGTGAAGAATGGCGGTACTGTCCGTCTGCATAACCTGAAGCACGTTGAGCGTGTCGATGGCTGCCTGGTGGCTGTGTCGCGTTCCGGTGAGCTGGCAATTGCTGATGATTTCGGTCGTGAGCGTGAGCGCTATAAGCTGCCGTACGGCGCTGTAATTTCGGTTAAGGAAGGTGACAAGGTTGATGCTGGCTCTATCGTAGCCAAGTGGGATCCGCATACTCACCCAATCGTTACTGAAATGAAAGGTACCGTGACCTACGTGGGCATGGAAGAAGGCATCACGATCAAGCGTCAGACAGACGAATTGACCGGTATGACCAACATCGAAGTGCTTGATGCCAAAGACCGTCCAGCTGCTGGCAAGGACATCCGTCCCGCTGTGAAGATGGTGGGTGTAGATGGCAAAGACTTGCTGTTGCCAGGTACTGATGTACCGGCTCAGTACTTCCTGCCAGCGAACGCTTTGGTTGGTGTAGCGGATGGTGCGGAAATCGCGATCGGTGACGTTATCGCTCGTATTCCACAAGAAACTTCGAAAACTCGAGACATCACCGGTGGTCTGCCACGCGTTGCTGACTTGTTCGAAGCGCGCCGTCCGAAAGAAGCCTCGATTTTGGCTGAAGTCAGCGGCACCATCGCATTCGGTAAAGAAACCAAGGGCAAGCGTCGTCTGGTTATTACCCCGAATGACGGTAGCGATCCGTACGAAGAGCTGATTCCGAAATGGCGTCACCTGAACGTCTTCGAAGGCGAACAAGTGAACCGCGGTGAGGTTATCTCCGATGGTCCTAGCGATCCGCATGACATCCTGCGTTTGCTGGGTGTGAGTGCGCTGGCTAAGTACATCGTTAATGAAATCCAGGACGTATACCGTCTGCAAGGCGTGAAAATCAACGATAAACACATCGAGACGATCTTGCGTCAGATGTTGCGTAAAGTTGAGATTTCCGAATCTGGCGACTCCTCCTTCATCAAGGGTGACCAGATGGAGTTGACGCAGGTGTTGACCGAGAACGAGCGTTTGAGCACTGAAGACAAGTTTGTCTCCAAGTTCACTCGTGTTCTGCTGGGTATCACCAAGGCGTCGTTGTCGACTGAATCGTTCATTTCTGCGGCCTCTTTCCAAGAGACAACTCGCGTATTGACCGAAGCAGCGGTAACAGGCAAGCGCGATTACCTGCGCGGCCTGAAAGAAAACGTTGTCGTGGGTCGTTTGATCCCGGCAGGTACTGGTTTGGCTTATCACAGCGAGCGCAAACGTCGCCGTGATGCTGACAAACCATTGCGTGTAAGCGCCAGTGAGGTGGAAGCCGCACTGACCGAAGCACTGAACTCTAGCGGTAACTGAGTTCAGCCCTGAATGAAGGAAGGGCCCTGGCTGTTCCGTTCATCGAATCAAGACCAATAGTCCAGGTTTGATGGTGCGGAAGGTCGGGGCCTTGCCTTGACTGGGGGCAAGATCCTCTTTAGACTCTTGTACCCCTAAATTTGGCGGGAATTCGTTCCTGCCATTTTGCTTTTCTTGCAAGACAATAGCGTCGCAAGACAACAGTGGAGCTAGTAGATGGCAACTATCAACCAGCTGGTACGTCAGCCGCGTAAGCGTATCGTCGAGAAATCCGACGTGCCTGCGCTGCAAAACTGCCCGCAACGTCGTGGTGTGTGCACTCGTGTGTATACAACTACGCCGAAAAAACCTAACTCGGCACTGCGTAAAGTATGCCGTGTGCGTCTGACCAACGGTTTCGAGGTTTCCTCGTACATCGGCGGTGAAGGCCACAACCTGCAAGAGCACAGCGTGGTACTGATTCGTGGCGGTCGTGTAAAAGACTTGCCAGGTGTTCGTTATCACACCGTTCGCGGTTCTTTGGATACTTCCGGCGTTAAAGGTCGTAACCAGGGTCGTTCGAAGTACGGTACCAAGAAGCCGAAGTAGTTTTCGGTAGCTGGTAAATAATGCAGATTTCTTTTTTTCTGAGTCGATAAGAGTAAGGTCGGACGTACATCGTCAAGATGTAATGGTTCCGAGCTAACCTGAAGACCGTTTGAGGGCTTATCCATGCCAAGAAGACGCGTAGCAGCCAAGCGCGAAGTGCTTGACGATCCAAAATACGGAAGCCAAATCCTGGCCAAGTTCATGAACCACGTGATGGAAAGCGGCAAAAAAGCCGTTGCCGAGCGTATCGTTTATGGCGCGCTGGAGAAGGTTAAAGAGCGTAAGAACAGCGATCCCCTGGAACTCTTCGAGAAAGCACTCGACGCCATCGCTCCGCTGGTCGAAGTGAAGTCGCGCCGTGTAGGCGGTGCTACTTACCAGGTTCCGGTCGAAGTTCGTCCGTCCCGTCGTAACGCTCTGGCCATGCGCTGGTTGGTAGACTTCGCGCGCAAGCGCGGCGAAAAGTCTATGGCTTTGCGTTTGGCTGGCGAACTGTTGGACGCTGCTGAAGGCAAAGGCGCAGCAGTTAAGAAGCGTGAAGACGTGCACCGTATGGCTGAAGCTAACAAAGCTTTCTCGCACTACCGCTTCTAATTTCAGCGCTACTCACTTTGCGAGGGCTTTATGGCTCGTACTACACCGATTAACCGCTACCGTAACATTGGTATCTGTGCTCACGTGGACGCGGGTAAAACCACGACTACTGAGCGGGTACTTTTTTACACCGGCAAAAGTCACAAGATGGGCGAGGTGCATGATGGCGCCGCGACCACGGACTGGATGGTGCAGGAGCAGGAGCGTGGTATTACCATCACTTCTGCTGCGATCACTACCTTTTGGCAGGGTTCTGCCAAGCAGTACGACAACTACCGTTTTAATGTAATTGATACACCGGGTCACGTTGACTTCACGATTGAAGTAGAGCGTTCCTTGCGTGTGCTCGATGGCGCGGTTGTTGTGTTCTGCGGCACCTCTGGTGTTGAGCCTCAGTCTGAAACCGTATGGCGTCAAGCCAACAAGTACGGCGTTCCGCGTCTTGTTTACGTAAACAAGATGGACCGTGCGGGTGCAGATTTCCTGCGCGTAGTAGGTCAGATCAAGAAGCGTCTGGGTCATACTCCGGTGCCTATCCAGCTGGCTATCGGCTCCGAAGACAACTTCCAGGGTCAGATTGATCTGATGACCATGGAAGCGGTTTACTGGAACGATGCTGACAAGGGTATGACTGCACGTCGTGAGGCTATTCCTGCAGAAATGCGAGAGCTGGCTGAAGAGTGGCGCAGCCATATGGTTGAGGCTGCGGCCGAGGCCAGTGAAGAGCTGATGAACAAGTACCTCGAAGGCGAAGAGCTTTCCATCGAGGAAATCAAAGCGGCTCTGCGTCAGCGTACTATCGCTGGTGAGATCGTTTTGGCTGTTTGTGGTTCTTCCTTCAAGAACAAGGGTGTTCCCCTGGTTCTCGATGCCGTGATCGACTATCTGCCTGCCCCTACCGATATTCCGGCCATCAAGGGTTCTGACCCGGATGACGAAAATATCGAGATGGAGCGTCACGCAGATGATGCTGAGCCGTTCTCGTCTTTGGCGTTCAAGATTGCTACCGACCCGTTTGTGGGTACTTTGACCTTCGTTCGAGTTTACTCGGGTGTATTGAACTCCGGTGACGGCGTTATCAACTCGGTTAAAGGCAAGAAAGAGCGCGTGGGTCGTATGGTGCAAATGCACGCAAACGCCCGTGAAGAGATCAAGGAAGTGCGCGCTGGTGACATCGCGGCCTTGATCGGCATGAAGGATGTCACTACAGGTGATACCTTGTGCGCCGCTGATAAGCCAATCATCCTGGTTCGTATGGAATTCCCGGAGCCGGTTATTTCGGTTGCGGTTGAGCCTAAGACCAAGGATGACCAGGAAAAAATGGGTATCGCACTGGGCAAGCTTGCTCAGGAAGATCCATCTTTCCGTGTAAAAACTGATGAAGAGACTGGTCAGACGATCATCTCTGGTATGGGCGAATTGCACCTCGACATCCTGGTTGACCGGATGAAGCGTGAGTTCAACGTCGAAGCCAACATCGGTAAGCCTCAGGTTTCTTATCGTGAGCGCATCACGAAGAGCTGTGAGATCGAAGGCAAGTTCGTTCGTCAGTCCGGCGGTCGTGGTCAGTTTGGCCATTGCTGGATCCGTTTTGCACCTGCTGACGAAGGTCAGGAAGGTCTGCAGTTCGTGAACGAAGTGGTAGGTGGTGTGGTTCCTAAGGAATACATCCCGGCTATCCAGAAGGGTATCGAAGAGCAGATGAAGAACGGTGTTGTTGCCGGCTATCCGCTGATCGGCCTGAAGGCTACCGTGTTTGATGGTTCTTACCACGACGTCGACTCTAACGAGATGGCGTTTAAGGTGGCTGCTTCCATGGCGACCAAGCAACTGGCTACCAAAGGTGGCGGTGAGCTGCTTGAGCCGATCATGGCGGTAGAGGTTGTTACACCAGAAGACTATATGGGTGACGTGATGGGCGACTTGAATCGTCGTCGCGGCATGATTCAGGGTATGGAAGATACGGTTTCTGGCAAGGTAATCCGTGCCGAGGTTCCGTTGGGCGAAATGTTCGGTTATGCAACTGACGTTCGTTCCATGTCCCAGGGTCGCGCAAGCTACTCTATGGAATTCAAAAAATACGATACAGCTCCGTCGCACATCGTCGAAGCTGTTACTAAAAAACAAGGCTGATTTAGTTCAGTCCTTTAGGCAAGGAGTTAATTGTCGTGGCTAAAGAAAAATTTGATCGTTCCCTACCGCACGTCAACGTTGGCACTATCGGTCACGTTGACCATGGTAAAACCACTCTGACTGCAGCTCTGACTCGTGTTTGCTCCGAAGTTTTCGGTTCTGCTCGCGTTGACTTCGACAAGATCGACAGCGCACCAGAAGAAAAAGCTCGTGGTATCACCATCAACACTGCTCACGTTGAGTACAACTCGACAATTCGTCACTACGCTCACGTTGACTGCCCAGGTCACGCTGACTACGTGAAGAACATGATCACTGGTGCTGCCCAGATGGACGGCGCAATTCTGGTTTGTTCGGCTGCTGATGGTCCGATGCCGCAAACCCGTGAGCACATCCTGCTGTCCCGTCAGGTTGGCGTTCCGTACATCGTGGTCTTCCTGAACAAGGCTGACCTGGTAGACGACGCTGAGCTGCTGGAACTGGTTGAGATGGAAGTGCGCGATCTGCTGAGCACTTACGACTTCCCAGGTGACGACACTCCGATCATCATCGGTTCTGCTCGTATGGCTCTGGAAGGTAACGACGAAAACGAAATGGGCACCACTGCCGTTCGTAAACTGGTTGAAACTCTGGATACCTATATCCCAGAGCCAGTTCGTCTGACTGACAAGCCATTCTTGATGCCAATCGAAGACGTGTTCTCGATTTCTGGTCGCGGTACTGTTGTGACTGGTCGTATCGAGCGCGGTATCGTTCGCGTTCAAGATCCGCTGGAAATCGTTGGTCTGCGTGACACTACTGTTACCACTTGCACCGGCGTTGAAATGTTCCGCAAGCTGCTTGACGAAGGTCGTGCAGGCGAAAACTGCGGCGTTCTGTTGCGTGGTACCAAGCGTGACGACGTTGAGCGTGGTCAGGTTCTGGTTAAGCCGGGTTCGGTTAAGCCGCACACCAAGTTCACTGCAGAAGTTTACGTTCTGAGCAAGGAAGAAGGCGGTCGTCACACTCCGTTCTTCAAAGGCTACCGTCCACAGTTCTACTTCCGTACTACTGACGTGACTGGTAACTGCGAGCTGCCAGAAGGCGTTGAAATGGTAATGCCAGGTGATAACATTCAAATGACTGTTACCCTGATCAAAACCATCGCGATGGAAGATGGTCTGCGTTTCGCTATCCGTGAAGGCGGTCGTACCGTCGGCGCTGGCGTCGTAGCCAAAATCATCGAGTAATCGATGATTGCATGAAAAAGCCCCCGCCCAGCGGGGGCTTTTTTTATTGAGTTGACACCTACTGGGGTCGTCTATAGAATTGCGCCTCCTTTTAACGGGCGTATTGCGCTCGGTGGGAATAGCAATCTGGAGTCTGAAATCCAATGCAAAATCAGCAAATCCGTATCAGGTTGAAGGCTTTTGACCATCGCCTGATCGACCAATCAACCCAGGAAATCGTGGAAACCGCGAAACGTACTGGTGCTCAAGTGCGTGGTCCAATTCCACTGCCTACCCGTAAAGAGCGGTTCACCGTTCTGGTCTCCCCGCACGTCAACAAAGACGCGCGTGACCAGTACGAGATCCGTACTCATAAGCGCGTACTGGACATCGTCCAGCCAACGGATAAAACCGTTGATGCACTTATGAAGCTTGATCTTGCGGCCGGTGTGGAAGTGCAGATCAGCCTCGGCTAAGACTTGGGTCTTAGTCGTGTAACGCTCTGAAATGGGCGGCCATAGCGGGTGAAAGCCCCGTACACTCATGAGGTTTACAACATGACTATTGGTGTAGTCGGTCGTAAATGCGGTATGACCCGTATTTTCACCGAAGAAGGTGTCTCCATTCCGGTCACGGTCATTGAGATCGAGCCGAATCGCGTCACCCAGTTCAAAACTGAAGAAACCGATGGCTATCGTGCAGTGCAAGTCACTGTCGGCGAGCGTCGCGCTTCGCGCGTAACAGCTGCTCAGGCGGGTCACTTCGCCAAGGCAAACGTTGCAGCTGGTCGTACCGTAATGGAATTCCGCCTTGAAGAAGGCGAGTACCAGGCAGGCGATCTGATCAACGCTGAAATCTTCACCGCAGGTCAGATGGTCGATGTGACCGGTCAGTCCAAAGGTAAAGGCTTCCAGGGTACGATCAAGCGTTGGAATTTCCGTGGCCAAGATAACACTCACGGTAACTCCGTTTCCCACCGCGTCCCGGGCTCTATTGGCCAGTGCCAGACTCCTGGTCGTGTATTCAAGGGCAAAAAAATGTCCGGTCATATGGGCGCTGAGCGCGTGACCGTGCAGTCCCTCGAAGTAGTGCGCGTCGACGCTGAACGCAATCTGTTGTTGGTCAAGGGTGCTGTTCCTGGCGCTACTGGCGGCAACCTGGTTGTACGTCCGGCGGCCAAGGCTCGCGGTTAAGGGGAAGCTGACATGCAATTAAACGTAAATGACGCTCAAGCGATCGAAGTTTCCGAACTGACATTTGGCGGCGAGTTCAACGAGACGCTGGTTCACCAAGCAGTCGTGGCCTACATGGCCGGCGGCCGTCAAGGTAGCAAGCAGCAAAAGACCCGTTCCGACGTTCGTGGTGGCGGTAAGCGCCCTTGGCGTCAGAAAGGTACTGGCCGTGCTCGTGCCGGTACTATCCGTAGCCCAATCTGGCGTGGCGGTGGTACTACATTCGCAGCTCGTCCACAGGATCACTCTCAGAAGCTGAACAAGAAGATGTACCGCGCAGCAATGCGTTCCATCCTTGCTGAGCTGGTGCGTACTGATCGTCTGGTCGTGGTTCAGGACTTCGCTGTTGAAGCGCCGAAAACCAAAGATCTGCTGAACAAACTGAATGGCATGGGTCTGACTGATGTCCTGATCGTGTCTGAAGTTGTTGATCAGAACCTGTACCTGGCTGCTCGTAACCTGCCACACGTTGATGTTCGTGACGTGCAAGGTTCCGATCCAGTTAGTCTGATCGCATACGACAAGGTGTTGATCACCGTGTCGGCCGTGAAGAAATTCGAGGAGCTGCTGGGATGAACCAGGAACGCGTATTTAAAGTTCTGCTTGGCCCGCACGTTTCCGAGAAGGCTACGGTTCTGGCAGACAAGAAAGGCCAGTTCGTTTTCAAGGTTGCTACTGATGCAACCAAGCTGGAAATCAAGAAGGCCGTCGAAAGCCTGTTCAGCGTGAAAGTTGAGCGTGTTACTACCCTGAATGTTCTGGGTAAGAGCAAGCGCACCGCTCGCGGCGTGGGCAAGCGTAATGACTGGAAGAAGGCAGTAATCTCCCTTCAGCCAGGCCAAGATCTCGATTTCAGCAGCAGTGCTGAGTAAGGAAGGGGTGCATCATGGCAATCGTTAAATGCAAACCGACTTCCCCTGGCCGCCGTCATGTGGTCAAGGTGGTCAACCAGGAGCTGCATAAAGGCGCTCCTCACGCACCGCTGCTCGAGAAAAAATCGAAGTCTGGTGGTCGTAACAACAATGGCCGCATTACCACGCGTCACATCGGTGGTGGTCATAAGCAGCATTACCGTATGGTCGACTTCCGTCGCAACGACAAAGATGGCATTCCTGCCACTGTCGAGCGTATTGAATACGATCCAAACCGTACTGCTCACATTGCTCTTATGCTGTACGCAGACGGCGAACGCCGTTACATCATCGCCCCTAAAGGCGTGAGCGCTGGTGACCAGCTGATCTCGGGTGCTTTGGCTCCGATCAAGCCAGGTAACTCGCTGCAGCTGCGTAGCATTCCAGTTGGTAGCACCGTACACGGCATCGAATTGAAGCCGGGTAAAGGCGCGCAAATCGCTCGCTCCGCTGGTGCTTCTGCTCAGCTGGTAGCTCGTGAAGGTGTCTATGTGACCCTGCGTCTGCGCTCCGGTGAGATGCGTAAAGTTCTGGCTGAATGCCGTGCGACCCTGGGTGAAGTCTCGAACTCCGAGCACAGCCTTCGTTCGCTGGGTAAAGCTGGTGCCAAACGCTGGCGTGGCGTTCGCCCAACCGTTCGTGGTGTTGCCATGAACCCGGTTGACCACCCACATGGTGGTGGTGAAGGTCGTACCTCTGGTGGTCGTCATCCGGTATCGCCATGGGGCTTCCCGACTAAGGGCGCGAAGACTCGTGGTAATAAGCGTACCGACAAAATGATCGTCCGTCGTCGCAAGTAAATAGAGGGATACGACAGTGCCACGTTCTCTGAAAAAAGGTCCTTTTATTGATCTTCACCTACTGAAGAAGATCGAAGTGGCGGCGGAAAAGAATGATCGCAAGCCGGTGAAAACCTGGTCGCGTCGTTCGATGATCCTGCCACAAATGGTCGGTCTGACCATTGCTGTGCATAACGGTCGTCTGCATGTTCCAGTTCTCGTGAACGAAGACATGGTTGGCCATAAACTAGGCGAGTTTGCCGGTACCCGCACTTATCGTGGGCACGTGGCAGACAAGAAAGCCAAGCGTTAAGGGGTAAGGAACGATGGAAGTAGCCGCTAAGTTGTCGGGCGCTCGAATCTCCGCCCAGAAAGCCCGCTTGGTCGCCGACCAGATCCGCGGGAAGAAGGTGGGCGAAGCGCTCAACCTGTTGGCTTTCAGCAACAAGAAAGCCGCCGAGATCATCAAGAAAGTGCTGGAGTCGGCCGTAGCCAACGCCGAGCATAACGAAGGCGCAGACGTTGATGACTTGAAAGTCGCCACCGTTTTCGTCAACGAAGGGCGTTCGCTGAAGCGCATCATGCCGCGTGCCAAAGGCCGCGCTGATCGCATCGTCAAGCGGTCTTGCCATATCACTGTCAAGGTTGCTGACAAGTAACGGAGTCGAAGAGATGGGTCAGAAAGTACATCCCATTGGCATTCGCCTGGGAATCGTCAAGGAGCACACCTCCGTCTGGTACGCAGACGGCCGGACTTATGCGGACTACTTGTTCGCTGATCTGAAGGTGCGTGAATACCTCCAAGACAAACTAAAAAGCGCGTCCGTAAGCCGTATCGATATCCATCGTCCGGCCCAAACTGCACGCATCACCATCCACACCGCTCGTCCAGGTATTGTTATCGGGAAGAAAGGTGAGGACGTTGAGAAACTGCGTCAGGACCTGACCAAGCAAATGGGTGTGCCTGTGCACATCAATATCGAAGAGATCCGTAAGCCGGAGCTCGACGGTATGCTGGTTGCGCAGAGCGTAGCTCAGCAGCTGGAGCGTCGTGTAATGTTCCGTCGCGCTATGAAGCGCGCTGTACAGAACGCTATGCGCATTGGTGCCAAGGGCATCAAAATCCAAGTGAGCGGTCGTCTCGGCGGTGCTGAAATCGCACGTACTGAATGGTATCGCGAAGGTCGTGTGCCATTGCACACCCTGCGTGCCGACATCGACTATGCCAACTACGAAGCTCACACCACTTACGGTGTGATCGGTGTAAAGGTTTGGATCTTCAAAGGCGAAGTAATTGGTGGTCGCCAAGAAGAACTGAAACCGCAAGCACCAGCGCCTCGTAAAAAAGCTGCTAAGTAAGGGGTACGCCAAATGTTACAACCTAAGCGTACGAAGTTCCGCAAGCAAATGACTGGCCACAACCGTGGCCTGGCATTGCGCGGTAGCAAAGTCAGCTTCGGCGAGTTCGCGCTGAAGTCTGTTGCTCGTGGTCGTCTCACCGCTCGTCAGATCGAGTCAGCGCGTCGCGCACTGACCCGTCACGTAAAACGTGGTGGCAAGATCTGGATCCGTGTATTCCCGGACAAGCCTGTTACCAAAAAGCCTCTCGAAGTTCGTATGGGTAAAGGTAAGGGTAACGTGGAATATTGGGTTGCCCAGATTCAGCCAGGCAAAGTCCTGTATGAAATCGAGGGTGTTTCTGAAGAGCTGGCGCGTGAGGCTTTCGCCCTGGCTGCTGCAAAGCTGCCGCTCGCCACCTCCTTTGTTAAACGGACGGTGATGTGATGAAAGCGAATGAACTTCGTGAAAAATCCGCACAGCAGCTGAACGAGCAACTGCTCGGCTTGCTGCGCGACCAGTTCAATCTGCGCATGCAGAAAGCAACTGGCCAGTTGGGGCAGTCGCATCTGCTCTCGCAAGTTAAGCGTGACATCGCTCGCGTGAAGACTGTGCTCAAACAGCAGGCAGGTAAGTAATCATGGCTGAAGCCGAAAAAACTGTCCGTACGCTGACTGGCCGTGTTGTCAGCGACAAGATGGACAAAACCATCACCGTTCTGATTGAGCGTCGCGTTAAGCACCCGATCTACGGTAAATACGTTAAGCGTTCGACTAAGCTGCACGCGCACGACGAAACCAATCAGTGCCACATCGGCGACAAAGTCACTATTCGTGAAACTCGTCCGATGGCCAAGACTAAGTCTTGGGCTCTGGTTGATGTTCTCGAACGCGCTGTGGAAGTCTAAGGACTAGGGGTCGGAGAAATTATATGATTCAGACTCAATCCATGCTCGATGTGGCCGATAACAGCGGCGCACGCCGCGTTATGTGCATCAAGGTGCTGGGTGGCTCCCATCGTCGTTACGCTGGTATCGGTGACATCATCAAAGTTACCGTCAAGGAAGCAATTCCGCGCGGTAAAGTGAAAAAAGGCCAAGTGATGACTGCTGTAGTAGTCCGCACTCGTCACGGTGTTCGCCGTGCAGATGGCTCCATTATCCGCTTTGATGGCAACGCTGCTGTTCTTCTGAACAACAAGCAAGAGCCTATCGGCACCCGTATCTTTGGGCCAGTGACCCGTGAGCTTCGTACTGAGAAGTTCATGAAGATCGTCTCGCTCGCCCCAGAAGTGCTGTAAGGAGATCCGACATGCAAAAGATTCGTCGTGACGACGAGATCATCGTGATCGCCGGCAAAGACAAAGGTAAGCGCGGTAAGGTGCTTAAGGTTCTCGCTGACAACCGTCTGGTTGTTGGTGGTCTGAACCTGGTTAAGCGTCATACCAAGCCTAACCCGATGTCGGGCGTACAAGGCGGTATCGTCGAAAAAGAAGCGCCATTGCACGCTTCTAACGTCGCCATTTTCAACGGCGAAACCAACAAGGCTGACCGCGTTGGTTTCAAAGTAGAAGAAGGCAAAAAAATTCGTGTCTTCAAGTCGACCCAAAAAGCGGTTGATGCTTGAACACTGCTAGGTAGATAAGACCATGGCACGACTAAAAGAGATTTACCGGAAGGAAATCGCTCCGAAACTTAAGGAAGAACTTAAGCTTTCGAACGTGATGGAAGTTCCGCGCGTTACCAAAATCACCCTGAACATGGGTTTGGGCGAAGCGATCGGCGACAAAAAAGTCATCGAACACGCTGTAGCTGATTTGGAAAAGATCACGGGTCAAAAAGTTGTTGTGACTTACGCTCGCAAGTCCATCGCAGGCTTTAAAGTTCGCGAAGGCTGGCCGATCGGCGTCAAAGTAACTCTGCGCCGTGAGCGTATGTATGAATTCCTGGATCGTCTGCTGTCGATCTCCCTGCCTCGGGTTCGCGACTTCCGCGGCCTGAATGCCAAGTCCTTCGATGGTCGTGGTAACTACAGCATGGGCGTTAAAGAGCAGATCATCTTCCCGGAAATCGACTACGACAAGATCGATGCACTCCGCGGTCTGGATATTACCCTGACCACCACTGCTCGGACGGATGATGAAGGTCGCGCATTGCTGCGTGCATTCAAATTCCCGTTCCGCAACTGATTGGAGTAGGACCATGGCTAAGATGAGCATGAAAAACCGCGAGCTGAAGCGTCAGCTCACGGTTGCCAAGTACGCCAAGAAGCGTGCCGAGCTGAAAGCAATCATCGTTGATCTGAACGCAAGTCCAGAAGCGCGTTGGGAAGCGACAGTAGCTCTGCAGAAGCAGCCACGTGACGCAAGCGCCTCGCGCATGCGTAACCGCTGCCGCCTGACTGGTCGTCCGCATGGTGTTTACCGCAAGTTCGGCCTCGGTCGTAACAAATTGCGTGAAGCAGCAATGCGCGGTGACGTACCAGGTCTGGTTAAAGCCAGCTGGTAAGCCGTACAGGCAAAGTTATCGATGTCAGGCTCGCGAGATCCTGACAGTCGGTGATCTTGAACATGAATCAAGCCCCTATTGGGGCTTGATTCATTTCTGGTGTGTGTCTAGAATGACCGGCTCGCCTGAGCCCGTGCTTTTTAAGCATTGAGTCACTCGGCGACAGTTGTAGCCGCAAGGCTAATTCTTTTTGTATCAGGAGCGTCTAGCCCATGAGTATGCAGGACCCGTTAGCGGACATGCTAACTCGAATCCGTAATGCCCAGATGGCTGAAAAGTCCGTCGTAAGCATGCCATCTTCCACGTTGAAGGTAGCTGTAGCCAAAGTCCTGAAGGACGAAGGTTATATCGCGGATTATCAGATCAGCAGCGAAATCAAACCACTGCTGTCTATCGAGCTGAAGTACTTCGAAGGCCGTCCGGTTATCGAAGAAGTTAAGCGCGTTAGCCGTCCAGGCCTGCGTCAGTACAAGTCCTCCGAAGATCTGCCGAAAGTTCGTGGCGGTCTGGGTGTGTCTATCGTCTCCACCAACAAAGGTGTGATGACGGATCGTGCTGCGCGCGCTGCCGGTGTCGGCGGCGAAGTTCTTTGCACTGTGTTCTAAGGGGGGATAAGCATGTCACGCGTCGCTAAGAACCCCGTTAAGCTGCCAGCTGGTGTTGAAGTAAAATTCGCCGGCCAACAGCTTTCGGTGAAGGGTGCCAAGGGCACTCTAGAACTGAACATCCATTCGTCCGTTGAGATCGTTGAAGAAGCTGGTGAGCTGCGTTTCGCTGCTCGCAATGGCGATCAACAAACTCGCGCAATGGCTGGTACCACTCGTGCGTTGGTAAACAACATGGTCCAAGGCGTAAGCCAAGGCTTCGAGCGTAAGCTCCAGCTGGTCGGTGTTGGTTACAAAGCGCAAGCAAAAGGCACAGTGCTGAACCTGGCTCTTGGCTTCTCGCACCCAGTGGATTACGAACTGCCGGAAGGCATCACCGCTGAGACCCCTAGCCAAACCGATATCCTGATCAAGGGCATCGACAAGCAGCTAGTAGGTCAAGTGGCCGCTGAGATCCGCGACTTCCGTCCGCCAGAACCTTACAAAGGTAAAGGTGTGCGTTACGCGGACGAAGTCGTCCGCCGTAAAGAAGCCAAGAAGAAGTAGGGCCTAGCAAATGACCGACAAAAAAGTTACTCGACTGCGTCGCGCTCGCAAAGCACGTCTGAAAATGCACGAATTAGAAGTCGTGCGTCTCTGCGTGTTCCGCTCTTCGCAGCACATCTATGCCCAGGTCATCTCGGCCGACGGCAGCAAAGTCCTGGCAAGCGCCTCGACTTTGGACAAAGAACTGCGTGATGCTGCCACTGGCAACATCGACGCGGCCACAAAGGTTGGCCAGCTGGTCGCTACGCGTGCAAAAGCCGCTGGCGTCTCGCAGGTGGCTTTCGACCGCTCTGGCTTCAAGTACCACGGCCGCGTTAAAGCGCTGGCTGAGGCTGCTCGTGAAGCTGGGCTGGAGTTCTAAGTTATGTCAAATAACGACCAAAAGCGCGACGAAGGCTACATTGAGAAGCTGGTTCAAGTTAACCGCGTAGCCAAAACCGTTAAAGGCGGCCGTATCTTCACTTTCACCGCGTTGACCGTGGTTGGTGATGGTAAAGGGCGTGTTGGCTTCGGCCGTGGCAAGTCACGTGAAGTGCCTGCTGCGATCCAGAAGGCAATGGAAGCTGCTCGCCGCAACATGATCCAGGTTGATCTGAACGGCACCACTCTGCAGTACGCAATGAAGTCTGCTCATGGCGCTTCGAAGGTGTACATGCAGCCTGCTTCTGAAGGTACTGGTATCATCGCTGGCGGCGCAATGCGTGCTGTCCTCGAAGTTGCTGGCGTTCAGAACGTACTGGCTAAGTGCTACGGCTCGACTAACCCTGTAAACGTGGTTCACGCCACTTTTAAAGGTTTGAAAGCTATGCAGTCTCCTGAATCTATTGCCGCCAAGCGTGGCAAAAGCGTTAAGGAGATCTTCTGATCATGGCTACCGTTAAAGTAACGCTGATCAAAAGCATGACCGGCCGTATCCCTAACCACAAATTGTGCGTTAAAGGTCTGGGTCTGCGTCGCATCGGTCACACTGTAGAAGTACTTGATACTCCCGAGAATCGCGGGATGATCAACAAGGCTTACTACATGCTGCGTGTAGAGGGTTAATCGATGAAACTCAATGATCTGAGTCCAGCGCCGGGTTCCCGTCGCGAAAAGCATCGTCCGGGCCGTGGTATCGGTAGTGGTTTGGGTAAGACTGGTGGCCGTGGTCACAAAGGTCAGACTTCCCGCTCCGGTGGCACCATTGCTCCAGGCTTTGAAGGCGGCCAACAGCCGTTGCATCGCCGTCTGCCTAAGTTCGGTTTCGTTTCCCTGAAAGCCATGGATCGCGCAGAAGTGCGTTTGTCCGAGCTGGCTAAAGTGGAAGGCGACATCGTAACTGTGCAGACTCTGAAGGATGCCAACGTGATCAATGTCAACGTACAACGTGTGAAAATCATGTTGTCCGGTGAAGTGACTCGCGCTGTCACCATCAAAGGTATCGCAGCCACCAAAGGTGCGCGTGCGGCTATCGAAGCAGCTGGCGGCAAGTTCGAGGAATAAATGGCTAAGCAAGGTGCTCTCTCAGCGCTCAGCAAAGGCGGGTTGTCCGAGCTCTGGGCTCGTCTGCGTTTTCTATTCCTGGCGATCATCGTCTATCGGATAGGCGCACACATCCCAGTTCCTGGTATTAACCCGGACCGGCTGGCGGACCTGTTTCGACAGAATGAGGGGACCATTCTTAGCTTGTTCAACATGTTTTCCGGCGGCGCGCTGGAGCGGATGAGTATTTTTGCGCTGGGGATCATGCCGTATATTTCGGCATCGATCATCATGCAGCTTATGTCCGCTGTTAGCCCGCAGCTGGAGCAGTTGAAGAAGGAAGGTGAGGCTGGCCGTCGCAAGATTAGCCAGTACACCCGCTACCTCACTGTCGCTCTTGCTCTTGTCCAGGCTATTGGCATGTCCATTGGTCTGGCAGGGCAGGGCGTAGCGTTCACTGGTGACCTGGGCTTTCATTTCGTTGCAGTGACCACCTTTGTGGCTGGTGCA
The DNA here is from genome assembly GCF_012985745.1 of Pseudomonas sp. WS 5078. Lineage (NCBI taxonomy): Bacteria > Pseudomonadati > Pseudomonadota > Gammaproteobacteria > Pseudomonadales > Pseudomonadaceae > Pseudomonas > Pseudomonas sp. WS 5078. The sequence continues at coordinate 29,355 of NZ_JAAQWX010000006.1, forward strand.
ATGTTCATGATGTGGCTGGGTGAGCAGATTACTGAGCGTGGAGTTGGCAACGGTATCTCGATGTTGATTTTTTCGGGTATCGTCGCCGGTCTTCCGAGAGCAATTGGGCAGTCGTTCGAGTCTGCGCGTCAGGGTGATATCAATATCTTCGCTCTGGTTGCTATCGGTTTGCTGGCAGTAGCGATTATCGGTTTTGTGGTGTTCATTGAGCGTGGCCAGCGTCGTATTGCTGTTCACTACGCTAAGCGTCAGCAAGGCCGTAAGGTCTTTGCTGCTCAGACAAGCCACCTGCCGCTGAAAGTGAATATGGCCGGCGTTATCCCGGCTATTTTCGCGAGCAGCATTTTGCTGTTCCCGGCTTCGCTGGGTGCCTGGTTTGGTCAGTCTGAAGGTATGGGCTGGTTGCAGGACATCTCACAGTCGATCGCTCCTGGTCAGCCGTTGAATATTCTGCTGTTTAGTGCAGGGATTATTTTCTTCTGCTTCTTCTATACGGCGTTGATGTTCAATCCGAAAGACGTAGCGGAAAACCTGAAGAAGTCCGGTGCCTTTATTCCGGGTATCCGTCCAGGCGAGCAGTCGGCGCGCTATATTGATGGCGTTTTGACTCGTTTGACTCTGTTCGGTGCTCTTTATATGACGGCCGTGTGTCTGCTGCCCCAGTTTCTGGTGGTTGCGGCCAACGTTCCGTTCTACCTTGGCGGGACCTCGTTGCTGATCGTTGTTGTGGTTGTTATGGACTTCATGTCGCAAGTACAATCGCACCTCGTTTCGCACCAGTACGAATCCCTGATGAAGAAAGCCAACCTGAAGGGCTACGGCAGCGGAATGCTTCGCTGAAGTACCCATAAGGTTAGAGGAGTTGGTGATGAAAGTTCGTGCATCGGTGAAAAAGCTGTGCCGTAACTGCAAGATTATTCGCCGCGAAGGTGTTGTTCGGGTAATTTGCAGCGCGGAGCCACGTCACAAACAGCGCCAAGGCTGAGTGTGATCTGTTTGAAGCCCAGCAGCTAGTGCGCTGCTGGGTTGATTATTTGTTATTACAGCGATATTATCTCGCGCCCTATTTCTTGGCTTCCGGGGCGTAGGTAGCTGTCAATTGGAGTCCCACTGAATGGCCCGTATTGCAGGCGTTAACATTCCAGATAACAAGCACACTGTTATCTCGCTGACCTACATCTATGGTGTTGGTCGCACTACTGCACAGAAAATCTGTGTAGATGCTGGTGTAAACCCAGCCGCTAAGATCAAGGATCTGAGCGACGAGCAGATTGAACAGCTGCGTGGCGAAGTGGCGAAGTTCACCACTGAAGGTGACCTGCGTCGTGAAGTCAACATGAAAATCAAACGCTTGATGGACTTGGGCTGCTACCGCGGTCTGCGCCATCGTCGTGGTCTTCCAGTGCGCGGTCAGCGTACCAAGACCAACGCGCGTACTCGCAAAGGTCCGCGTAAGCCGATCCGCAAGTAATCGCACCAGCGAATCGACAGGAATTTAGTCATGGCAAAACCTGCTGCTCGTCCTCGTAAAAAAATTAAAAAGACAGTGGTTGATGGCATCGCCCACATCCACGCGTCTTTCAACAACACCATCGTGACCATCACCGACCGTCAGGGTAATGCGCTTTCTTGGGCAACCTCCGGTGGTTCGGGTTTCCGCGGTTCTCGCAAGTCCACCCCGTTCGCTGCTCAAGTAGCTGCTGAACGTGCTGGTCAAGCTGCGCTGGAATATGGCCTGAAAAACCTTGACGTTAACGTTAAGGGCCCAGGTCCAGGTCGTGAGTCCGCTGTCCGTGCTTTGAACGGCTGTGGCTATAAGATCGCCAGCATCACCGACGTGACGCCAATCCCGCACAACGGGTGCCGTCCGCCGAAGAAGCGCCGCGTGTAATCCAGGAGACTGTAAAGAATGGCTCGTTACATTGGTCCAAAATGCAAACTGGCACGTCGTGAAGGCACCGATCTCTTCCTGAAGAGTGGTGTGCGCGCTATCGAATCGAAGTGCAATATTGAAGCTGCTCCAGGCATCCACGGCCAGCGCCGCGGTCGCCAATCCGACTACGGCACCCAACTGCGTGAAAAGCAGAAGGTCCGTCGTATCTACGGCGTTCTCGAGCGTCAGTTCAGCGGCTACTACAAACAAGCTGCTGGCAAGAAAGGTGCAACTGGTGAAAACCTGCTGCAACTGCTCGAATGCCGTCTGGATAACGTCGTATACCGTATGGGTTTCGGTTCTACTCGTGCCGAATCTCGTCAGTTGGTATCGCACAAGTCGATCAGCGTAAACGGTCAGACCGTTAACGTTCCGTCCTACCAGGTACGTGCTGGTGACGTGGTCGCTATCCGCGAGAAAGCAAAGAACCAGCTTCGCATTGTCCAAGCTCTCGATCTGTGTGCCCAACGTGGCCGCGTAGAATGGGTAGAAGTAGACACTGAGAAGAAGTCGGGCGTTTTCAAGAACGTTCCAGCTCGCAGTGATCTGTCCGCCGACATCAACGAAAGCCTGATTGTCGAGCTCTACTCCAAGTAAGGGCTAGAAAATAGGTGCATCCATGCAGATTTCGGTAAATGAGTTCCTGACACCTCGCCATATTGATGTGCAAGTTGTCAGTCCAACCCGCGCTAAAATCACACTCGAGCCTCTCGAGCGTGGTTTTGGCCACACCCTGGGCAACGCGCTGCGCCGCATCCTGTTGTCCTCAATGCCAGGCTGTGCAGTAGTCGAGGCCGAGATTGATGGTGTGCTCCACGAGTACAGCGCCATCGAAGGTGTACAGGAAGACGTAATTGAAATCCTGTTGAACCTTAAAGGTCTGGCTATCAAGCTGCACGGCCGTGACGAAGTTACGCTGACCTTGTCGAAGAAGGGTTCGGGGGTGGTTACCGCTGCCGATATTCAGCTGGATCATGATGTCGAGATCGTTAATCCCGATCACGTAATCGCCAACCTGGCGTCTAACGGCGCCTTGAACATGAAGCTCACCGTAGCTCGTGGTCGTGGTTATGAACCAGCAGACTCGCGTCAGAGCGATGAAGATGAAAGCCGCAGCATTGGTCGCTTGCAGCTGGATTCTTCGTTCAGCCCGGTACGTCGCATCGCATACGTGGTGGAAAACGCCCGTGTCGAGCAACGTACTAACCTGGACAAACTGGTTATTGATCTGGAGACCAACGGTACCCTGGATCCTGAAGAGGCCATTCGTCGTGCTGCAACCATCCTGCAACAGCAGTTGGCTGCATTCGTCGACCTCAAGGGTGACAGCGAGCCAGTGGTTATCGAACAGGAAGACGAGATCGATCCGATCCTGCTTCGTCCGGTTGACGATCTGGAACTGACCGTGCGTTCGGCCAACTGCCTTAAGGCGGAGAACATTTACTACATCGGTGACCTGATTCAGCGCACTGAAGTAGAACTGTTGAAGACTCCGAACCTGGGCAAGAAATCCTTGACTGAAATCAAGGACGTTCTGGCCTCCCGTGGTCTGTCCCTCGGCATGCGCCTCGACAACTGGCCGCCTGCAAGTCTTAAGAAGGACGACAAGGCGACTGCCTGATCGTCGTAATCACCGAACGTTGTGTTTGGTAAGGAATGAACCATGCGTCATCGTAAAAGTGGTCGTCACCTGAGCCGCACTAGCTCGCACCGTAAGGCTATGTTTCAAAACATGGCTGTGTCGTTGTTCGAGCACGAGCTGATCAAAACGACTCTGCCGAAAGCCAAAGAATTGCGTCGCGTTGCTGAGCCGCTGATTACTCTGGCCAAGATTGATTCTGTTGCTAACCGCCGTCTGGCATTCGACCGTACTCGCTCGAAAGCCATGGTTGGTAAGCTGTTCAACGATCTGGGCAAGCGTTATGCAACTCGTGAGGGTGGCTACCTGCGCATCCTCAAGTGCGGCTTCCGCGCTGGCGACAACGCGCCTATGGCGTACGTCGAGTTGGTTGATCGTCCAGTTGGCGGTGAAGCTGTATCCGCTGAGTAAGACGTCAGTCTCTACAAAGAACCGGGCCTAGTGCCCGGTTTTTTGTGCGTGTTGTATTGTGGTTTTCTATTGATCTCCATAATTTAATGAATTTGCCCATGCTAAATACATGGTCAATACTCCTCGTCAGCCGATCACACGGCAGTAACAAGACTGACTGAGGAAGTAAACGCATGAACCAGATCAAAACGCTTACCACTGCCAGCGGCGCCCCAGTTGCTGATAACCAGAATTCTCGTTCTGCCGGTCCTCGTGGGCCTTTGCTGCTTGATGACTTCCATTTGATCGAGAAGCTCGCACACTTCAACCGTGAAAACATTCCAGAGCGCCGCGTACACGCCAAGGGCTCGGGGGCTCACGGGACATTCACCGTTACGCGTGACATGTCGCAGTACAGTAGCGCGAAGCTGTTCGATACTGTTGGCAAGCAAACGCCGACATTCATGCGCTTTTCCACGGTCGGCGGTGAGCGCGGCTCTGCCGACACTGAGCGTGACCCTCGCGGTTTTGCAATCAAGTTCTATACCGAAGAAGGCAATTGGGACATCGTGGGTAATAACACGCCCGTGTTCTTTATCCGTGATCCCCTCAAGTTTCCGGACTTTATCCACACCCAAAAGCGTCTGCCGCAAAGCAACCTGAAAAGCGCACAAATGATGTGGGACTTTTGGTCACATTCGCCCGAGTCATTGCACCAAGTCACTATTTTGTTTTCTGACCGCGGTATACCGGATGGCTATCGCCATATGCATGGATTTGGCAGTCACACGTACAGCCTGATCAACGCGGCTGGTGAGCGTCATTGGGTCAAGTGGCATTACAAAACCAAACAAGGTATTAAAAACCTGGTGCCTGAAGAGGCGGCTCGTTTGGCGGGTACAGACCCTGACTATGCTCAGCGCGATCTGTTCGGTGCGATTGAACGGGGAGATTTCCCTAAGTGGCGTGTTTGCATGCAGGTCATGACCGAAGCGCAGGCGGCAGCGCATTACGAAAATCCGTTTGATGTCACTAAAACCTGGTCGCAAAAAGAGTTTCCGCTGATCGAGATTGGCGAGTTGGAGCTCAACCGTAACCCGCTCAATTACTTTGCCGAAGTTGAACAAGCAGCGTTTGGCCCCAGCAATATGATCCCAGGCGTTGGTTTGTCGCCTGACCGCATGCTTCAGGGTCGCGTGTTCGCCTACGCAGATGCCCATCGTTATCGCGTGGGCACCAACCACCAGCATTTGCCGATCAATTCGCCACGTGTCCCCGTGCACACCTATCAGCGCGATGGCTCCATGGCCTATGGCAATAACGGCGGTGCTGCGCCTAACTATGAGCCCAACAGCTACACTGACGCTCCCAAGCAGGCGCCACAGTATGCTGAGCCGCCATTAGCATTGAGTGGTGCAGCAGATCGTTATGATCACCGCGAGGACACTGACTACTACAGCCACGCGGGCGCTCTGTTCCGTTTGATGAGCCCTGAACAGAAAGCACTGTTGATCAACAACATTGCCGGCGCGATGGCCGGGGTGTCCGACGAAGTGGTGCAGCGTCAATTGCCGCACTTCTATAACGCTGATCCGGCATACGGTGAAGGCGTGGCAAAAGCGTTGGGTGTACAGCGTAACTAACTCTAAGTGAGAAGCAGAACCGCCCTCAATTGGGCGGTTTTTGCGTTTTTTAGCCTCGTTATCTCAGATAAACAGCACATTTATTGCGATTGAACCGTGACCTCCAGGTCAGCTTGGTTCAAACTACAGCCTTTCAAGCAGGGAGATGTGGGCCGATGCTAGGGCACCCGGAAGTAATCGATTATCTCAACACGTTGCTCACCGGCGAGCTGGCTGCACGTGATCAATATTTCGTCCATTCCCGTATGTACGAAGACTGGGGTTTCACCAAGCTTTACGAACGCATCAATCACGAGATGGAAGAAGAGGCACAGCACGCTGATGCGTTGATGCGCCGGATTCTGATGCTCGAAGGCACGCCACGCATGCGTCCGGATGATCTGGATGTGGGCACCACCGTCCCGGAGATGTTTGCCGCGGATTTGCGTCTTGAATACAAAGTTCGAGCCGCGCTGTGCAAAGGTATTGAACTCTGTGAGCTCCACAAAGATTACGTCAGCCGCGACATGCTTCGCATCCAACTCGCGGACACCGAAGAAGACCACACCTACTGGCTGGAGAAACAGCTGGGGCTGATAAAGTCGATTGGCCTGCAGAACTACCTTCAATCGCAGTTCTGATTAACGTCATGATCTGTCGCAACTTCATGTTGCGATGACGCTTACTGAAAGGCCCTGACATCTCACGATGGCAGGGCCTTTTTCATACGCCGATTTAAGCTTTGTCGCGAATTAACAGCGGTTTCAGGTAGAACCCGGTGTGTGATTGTTTCATGTTGGCCACGTCTTCAGGCGTTCCGGTTGCAATGATCTGGCCGCCCTTTGAACCGCCTTCAGGGCCCAGGTCTACCAGCCAATCCGCAGTCTTGATCACATCCAGGTTGTGCTCAATGACCACCACGGTATTTCCGTGATCGCGTAACCGATGCAGTACATCCAGCAATTGCTGGATATCGGCGAAGTGAAGCCCTGTTGTGGGTTCGTCGAGGATGTACAGCGTTTTACCCGTATCGCGCTTGGACAGCTCGCGGGACAACTTGACCCGCTGAGCCTCGCCGCCTGACAACGTTGTGGCAGATTGCCCCAGCTTGATATACGACAAACCTACGTCCATTAACGTTTGCAGCTTACGCGCCAGCGCAGGGACGGCATCGAAGAACTCTCGGGCTTCTTCAATGGTCATCTCCAGCACTTCATGGATACTCTTGCCCTTGTACTTGATCTCAAGGGTTTCGCGGTTGTAACGCTTGCTCTTGCACACGTCGCAAGGCACGTAGATGTCTGGCAGAAAGTGCATTTCTACTTTGATCAGGCCATCGCCCTGACATGCCTCGCAACGCCCGCCCTTGACGTTGAACGAGAAACGCCCCGGGCCATAACCCCGGGAGCGTGATTCCGGTACGCCGGAGAACAGCTCGCGAATCGGCGTAAACAGCCCGGTGTAGGTTGCTGGGTTCGAGCGCGGCGTGCGCCCAATCGGGCTTTGGTCGATATCGACGACCTTATCCAGATGTTCAAGCCCTTTAATGCTGTCGTGAGCAGCCGCTTCTAGTGTGGTCGCGCCGTTCAAGGCTGTCGCGCTGAGCGGGTAGAGCGTGTTATTGATCAGCGTGGACTTGCCCGAACCCGAAACCCCGGTCACGCAGGTCAGCAGGCCAATGGGGATTTCGAGGTCAACATTACGCAAGTTGTTACCACGAGCTCCTTTGAGCGCCAGCGTCAGCTTTTTATTACGCGGAGTGCGCCTGGCTGGAACTTCAATCTTCACCCGTCCCGACAAGTATTTACCGGTCAGCGAGTCAGGATGTGCCATCACCTCGGCCGGCGTGCCTTCGGCAACGATGTGTCCGCCATGCACGCCCGCGCCCGGGCCGATGTCCACTACATAGTCCGCCAGACGAATAGCATCTTCATCATGCTCGACCACAATCACGGTATTGCCGATGTCTCGAAGGTGCTTGAGCGTGCCGAGTAGGCGATCGTTATCGCGCTGATGCAAGCCGATAGAGGGTTCGTCAAGGATATAAAGAACACCCACCAGCCCAGCACCGATCTGGCTGGCCAACCGGATACGCTGCGCTTCGCCGCCGGACAGCGTATCAGCGCTGCGATCCAGCGATAGATAATCGAGGCCCACATTCACCAAAAATTGCAGGCGTTCGCGAATCTCTTTCAGAATTTTGTCTGCAATCTCGCCACGACGTCCGGTCAAGCTCAGCGCGCTGAAATATTCAGTGGCATCACCGATCGGCATGTTAGTCACCGCTGGCAGGTTTTTCTCCCCGACCCACACGTGACGCGCTTCGCGACGCAGGCGTGTGCCGCGGCAGTCCGGGCAGGCCTGAGTGCTGAGAAACTTGGCCAGCTCTTCACGAACGGTCGCTGACTCGGTTTCGCGATAGCGACGCTCCAGGTTGGGCACGATGCCTTCAAATGGATGCGCCCGCTTGACGATATCGCCACGGTCATTCAAATAGCGGAAATCCACGTTCTGCGTGCCGCTGCCATACAGAATGACTTTCTGTTTGTCGGCAGGCAATTCGCTGAATGGCACTTCAAGACTGAAATCGTAATGCTTGGCCAGGGCTCCCAACATCTGGAAGTAATAGACGTTACGCCTGTCCCAGCCGCGAATGGCCCCTTCGGCCAGGGTCAAATCACCGTTGACCAGTCGCTTGATGTCGAAAAATTGCTTAACACCCAGACCGTCGCAGGTTGGGCATGCACCGGCGGGGTTGTTGAAGGAAAACAGCTTGGGTTCCAGCTCGCTAATGGCGTGCCCACAAATAGGGCAGGCAAAGCGTGCCGAGAAAATCAGCTCTTCACCGGGCTCATCGTCCATCGGTGCAACCAGCGCGATGCCATCGGCCAGCTTTAGCGCAGTTTCAAACGATTCGGCCAGACGCTGTTGCAGGTCCTCTCGCACCTTGAAACGGTCAACCACCACATCGATAGAGTGTTTTTTCTGCTTGTCGAGCTTTGGCAACTCGTCGAGTTCGCACAGCTTTCCGTCGACGCGTGCCCGAACGAAGCCTTGAGCCCGCAGTTCTTCAAAGACGGACAAATGCTCGCCCTTGCGCTCCCGGATTACCGGGGCCAGCAGCATCAGTTTGCTGCCTTCGGGTTGCGCCAACACCAAGTCGACCATCTGGCTGACGGTCTGTGCTTCCAGTGGGATATCGTGATCCGGGCAGCGCGGAATCCCCACGCGTGCATACAGCAAACGCAGGTAGTCGTAGATTTCAGTGATTGTGCCGACGGTGGATCGCGGGTTGTGCGACGTCGACTTCTGCTCGATGGAGATAGCAGGCGAAAGACCTTCGATAGTGTCGACGTCAGGCTTTTCCATCATTGAAAGAAACTGCCGCGCATAGGCCGACAGCGACTCGACGTAACGTCGCTGGCCTTCGGCATATAAAGTGTCAAATGCCAGGGATGATTTGCCGGAGCCAGACAGTCCGGTGATGACGATCAGTTTGTCCCGGGGCAGGGTCAGGTCGATGTTCTTCAGGTTGTGGGTTCGTGCCCCACGTATCAGGATCTTGTCCACTGCGGCCTCGCTTGGCGGGCATAACGTAAACGAATGAGTATACGGATCTGCGTGAAAGCTGTGCAGGTCCTTAGTGGCGCGATGTCATTAAGGGCCTTCATAACTTTTACGTGACAAAGCGTCGCGCATCGCTCGTGTGTGTGCTGTTACTCGATGGGACTGGTAGAATCGCCGCCGGTTCACACGAGGTTTTTCCATGCACGATCCCCACAGCGAACGCATGAGTGGTAGCGAGACCCGCGCAGCAAGCGGTCTGGCCCTTGTGTTTGCCTTCCGCATGCTTGGTATGTTCATGGTGTTGCCGGTATTGGCGACCTATGGAATGGACCTGGCAGGTGCAACGCCCGCCTTGATTGGTTTGGCGATTGGCGCTTATGGCCTGACCCAGGCCATGTTTCAGATCCCTTTCGGGGTCATTTCCGACCGTATCGGCCGTCGCCCGGTTATCTACCTGGGGCTGGTGGTTTTCGCGCTGGGCAGTGTGTTAGCGGCGTGCTCGGACTCGATCTGGGGCGTGATAGCCGGACGCATCTTGCAAGGGGCTGGCGCGATTTCGGCGGCGGTCATGGCGTTACTTTCTGACTTAACCCGTGAACAGCACCGTACCAAAGCCATGGCCATGATTGGTATGACCATCGGTTTATCCTTCGCAGTCGCCATGGTGGTAGGGCCGCTGTTGACCCGCGCTTTTGGCTTGTCCGGCCTTTTTCTGGCTACCGGGGCCATGGCACTGGTGGGGATTGTGATCATTATGTTCATGGTGCCTCGCTCAACCGGCACGTTGCAGCACCGTGAGTCGGGGGTGGCCAGGCAGGCGCTGCTGCCGACTTTGCGTCACCCTGACCTGCTGCGTCTGGACCTCGGGATTTTTGTGTTGCACGCCATGTTGATGTCCAGCTTCATTGCCTTGCCGCTGGCGTTGGTTGAAAAAGCCGGCTTGCCCAAGGAGCAGCATTGGTGGGTTTACCTGACCGCTTTGTTGATTTCGTTCTTCGCCATGATTCCGTTCATCATCTACGGCGAAAAGAAACGCAAAATGAAACGAGTTTTACTCGGTGCCGTCGCGACGTTAATGCTCACTGAGCTATTCTTTTGGCAGTTCGGCGACAGCTTGCGTGCGTTGGTGATCGGCACGGTGGTGTTCTTCACTGCGTTCAATCTGCTGGAGGCTTCGTTGCCTTCGCTGATTAGCAAGGTGTCTCCGGCGGGCGGCAAGGGTACGGCGATGGGGGTGTATTCCACCAGCCAATTCCTGGGGTCGGCACTGGGCGGCATACTTGGCGGCTGTATGTTTCAGCATGGCGGTCTGTCGGTTGTGTTCCTGGGATGCGCAGGTCTGGCTGCACTCTGGTTAGCCTTTGCTGTTACCATGCGCGAACCGCCGTATGTAACCAGCCTGCGCTTGCCGCTGTCGCCTGAGGCGCTTCGCGAAGCAGGTTTGACCGAGCGTTTAAAGGCCGTTGCAGGCGTAACGGATGCAGTGGTGGTAGCCGAAGAGGCTGCCATTTATATCAAATTGGACACCGAACTATTGGATCGCGCGACACTCGAGCAGCTGGTTAACCCGGCGCCGACGTGCGAAGCCTAGGAGAACGTTATGGCCCGTGGGGTTAACAAAGTTATATTGGTCGGCACATGCGGCCAGGATCCCGAAGTTCGCTACTTGCCTAACGGTAATGCCGTGACCAACCTGAGTCTGGCAACCAGCGAACAGTGGACTGACAAGCAAACCGGCCAGAAAGTTGAAAAGACGGAATGGCACCGTGTATCGATGTTCGGCAAAGTGGCCGAAATTGCTGGCGAATACCTGCGTAAGGGTTCGCAGGTGTACATCGAAGGCAAGCTGCAAACCCGTGAGTGGGAAAAAGACGGTATTAAGCGTTACACCACTGAAATTGTGGTTGATATGCAAGGCACCATGCAGCTCTTGGGTGGCCGTCCACAAGGCGACCAGCAAAACCAGGGTGGCGGTAACAACTATCAGCAATCCGCACCGCGTCAGCAGGCTCAACGCCCTGCACCGCAGCAGCAGCCACAGCGCGAGTCGCGTCCGGCGCCGCAACAGCAGGCACCGCAACCTGCTCCGGATTTCGACAGCTTTGATGACGATATCCCGTTCTAGCCTGCATAAGACTATTTTGTAAGGTTTAGACACGAAGCCCCCGCTATCCGGGGGCTTCGTGTTTTATGAAGGTTAATAGCGCATCAATGGTCAAAACACTGGCATCTGCGACTTCATTGACCAGCCAACGACCCAACGAGAAAACAGATCCAGCACCACCGCCAAATGCAGCCAGCCTTCATACGTACGAATGTAAGTGATGTCGGTGACCCAAACTTTGTTGGGGTCTACGACATCGAACTGGCGCTTCAGTAAAATTGGGTGAGGCGACCGCAGGCTTGCCGCCGTATTTGCCAGGACGGCGGCGATACCCTTTCTGAGAGCGCAGACCTTTAAGACGCATCAGCCTCGCCACACGATGCCGACCACAATCCTCACCGACTTCGCGCAGATCGTCATGGGCGTTGCGATAGCCATAAACGCCGCCGCTCTCCAGCCACGAATGCCTGATCAAACCCAATAATCGCTGATCGTCTTTAGCGCGTGCAGATTGCGGTTCGGATAACCAAGCGTAATAACCACTGGGATGGACTTTCAGCGTCAGGCAGAGCCGTCGAATCGAATAGTCGCCCGCTCGCTGCTTGATAAAGGCGTACTTCAACCGCACTCCTTGGCAAAGTACGCGGCGGCCTTTTTTAAGATGTCTCGCTCTTCGGTGACACGCTTGAGTTCGGCTCGTAGACGACGCAGTTCAGCGTGCTGATCGTCGTCTTGCTGCCGTTCTGCTTGAGGTTTGCTGTAGCGCTTTATCCAGGCATAGAGGCTATGCGTCGACACACCAAGGTGTGCTGCCACATCAGCGACACGCAGCTTCTTTTCGGTCACTTGATTGACCGCTTGGATTTTGAATTCTTCGGGATAACGTGGGTTGCTCATGGCACCTCCTGATTGGCCTCAGTTTAAGGCATGGAGGTGTCTACGAAACCCGGGGCTATTCACAGAGCCTAGTTAGCCTGGTCGGTGAGCGCATCATCGCCAGCGTTGGCTCCAACGCCAAATGCCAGCAAATGACCAAAGCAGATCCACTGAAGCGAGTGAAGAAGGCAATCCTCAGGAATGTCGCGGCTCGCCTCGCCGCAAGTGTGCTGATGACGATATCGTGTCGCTGATCGGTACCCGGTTCGATGAGTCCGTGCAGCGCGAGCGGAAAATGTCTGAGCGCGGCGAGAGCGCCTTTGAGGTGCTGAATCTCGCCGCCGATGCGGGCGGGTACGACTGGGTACTTAGCCCTATCGCTGAAATGACCACCATGGACGTGTTCAGCTAGATCGGCCAGGTGATGGGGTTTGGGGAGTAGCGGAACAGAAAGTGCACTTAAGCTCGGATACCCTAGTTTCGCGACCTGCCCACAGACTTACCAGGCCAGATTTTTCACGGAGCCGCCGTCGGATCCAAGTTCGAAATACTTCGTTTAGCTTTTCAGAGATGCCCTACAGCACACCTGAAACCCTTGTAATAGGATATTTGGCGACTAAAAAGGAGTATCACGTATGGCTAACCACGGTTACATGACCATCACCGGCAAGGCTCAAGGACTGATTTCGGCGGGTTGTTCAACCCAAGACTCTATTGGCAACAAATGTCAGAGCGGACATACCGACGAAATCATGGTGCTGTCTTACACCCACAACATGGTCAACATCGGAAATATTAATAAGCCAACACATAGTCCAATCATTATCACCAAAAACGTTGATAAAGCTTCACCGCTCCTCGCTCAAGCACTCTCAACTAGAGAAGAAATAAACTGTACAATTAGTTTTTATCGAGTGTCTTCTTTCGGCATGCAGGAAAAATTCTATTCAGTATCGATCAATGGCGGGGTTATTGCCGATCTGACACTTGAGCATGCCTCATGCTATTTTGCAAAGCGACGCAGAAACTCAAGAGCATATTTCTATTCGGTACCGAGATATCACGTGGACCCACCACGCTGCAGGCACCAGCGGATATAGCACGTGGGGAAATAACGAATGAAACCAACAAGCGAAAGTTGCATGCTTGGTAGCTGTGATTATTGGATGATTAGCCAAGCCGCCGCAAAGTTGGGTAGTCAAGCCAGCACATTAGGCGCTAGGCATATAAAAGATGGAACGCTGCGCCTGCAATTCAACAGAGAGGTTTCTTATTACGCCAGAGGCATTGTTAATGATGTCTCGCGGGGTAATAAAAGCGCTGAGCAAGGACTAAAAGAGTTAAAGGATGAGCAAAACAGTCTGCTAAGCCAGGCAAGAGACGTTGCCTTACGAGGAGCAGGCGTGATCTCGGGAGCGCTTCAGTTTGCTGCGGGCGCTGGGATTTGCTACGCCTCCGTGGGCACACTTTGCCTTTTCGCGGGTGCGCCTATGATGCTCAACGGTCCTAATAACATCTATGAAAGCGGGCGCAATCTTTTCGAGAATCGTTCCGATACCATAGGGCCACTGAGAACGGTATATCGCGCCGCTTCTGGAATGCTGGGGAAAGGTAATTGTGAGGCCGATGTGGCCTATGGAATGGTTGACTTAAGTTCGTCAGCCTACGGCATAGGCAGAATGGTATTAAAGCCCGATTCCTGGCGTTTGTTTAGATACGTGAATACGGATTATATTAGGGCATACCGGCAAGCTTCCGTCCATGGTTTCGCTTTCGATAGATTTATGGATATCCAGAACGTAAAAAATATGTATGACACATGCCACCCTTCTAATGAATAACTTTATATTTTATTCGGCTTTCGTGCTGCTTACGGCCTTATTGTACTGGCCTGCGTTTTGGGCAAGCTTCGCGTTTTCAGGCAGCCGCTTCTCCCTGATAAAATTTTGGGGTGCACTGATTTATACTGTCCTATGCGCCTCTATTCACGGTTTTTTTTTGCGAGATAGCACGTTACCGTTTATGGGGTATGTAGATAACTCTGTAATGGGCTGGCTATCCCTTGTAATGATATTTGTCCACGTGTGTACCATTCCAGTTAATTGGGAGCGAAAACGCTGGTTTTTACGAAAGTAAACTCACACCGAATCGATACCCATCTAGGAGGATGTTTCAAAGAAGCGTCCTGGTTATCCTCACAGGTCATCGTCCGGATTACGCAGTGGCGGCAGCTCACCTCTGGCGACCTCTTCTGGTACCGCGGGAGTACCGTCCTAACATATTGATGTGCTCGAAGATCAGCGGCGACAGCCGAGCCAGATCCTCGTCCAGCACCGGGTAACCATGCTGCTTTAGCCGCTCTACGGCGGCCGTCATGTAGAGGGTGTTCTACAGCACGATGATGTTCACCACCAAGCCCAAGGCGCCGAGCTGATCCTCCTGACCTTCGCGGTAGCGCTGGTTGTGCATTTCCTTGGCGCTGAAGTAAGCGCCCACCTCCATCACGACGTCTGCGGTAATACCCGTCGCTTTGGTCAGAGACTTATTGAGGCCACTGCTCAAGCAAGATCGAGACGAACTTTTCTGCCGCCGGAGACAGAGAGGCACCTCTGCGATAAACCAGTCCCAATGAGCGATTTACCACCGGATCAATTAAGGGGACGCTGACCAGTGTTGGATGATCGCCAGAAGGCATTGCAAGACTGGGCATCACCGATACACCAAGCCCTGCTTCTACTAAACCCAATGAAGTTGAAAGGTGCTGGACTTCGTAAAACCACGTCGGCCGCCAGCTTGAACTCGACAAGGCGTGGTCTAAAAGCATGCGGTTTCCGCTTAATCGACCTACGCCAATCAACCGATACTCACTGAGTTGCGACCACTTTACAGACGCGCAATTGGCCAGCTTATGGTCGCGTCTGCATGCCAAAACAAACGGTTCATTCACTAAGGTCACAAACTCGATGTCCGGGTGCTGGCCACTCATCATGTTGATGCCAAAATCGGCTTCGCCACGCAGTACTGCTTCCAGACCGTCGTTGGCGCTCAGGTCTAACAGGCGAATATGGATTTTAGGATAACGCTCGTTGTAGAGGCGGATCACTGAAGGCAAAAAATAGAAGGCTGCCGTGGGGATACAGGCAAGGGTGACACGACCACTTTGCCGTTCCGCTAACTCCCGAATATTAAGAATCGAGTCATCAAAGTCGTCGAGCAGTCTGCGTGCTTTGGGTAAAAAATCGCGGCCTACGCTCGTCAGGCTGACTTTGCGTGTGGTTCGATCAAGCAGGGCAGTGCCCAACCCCTCTTCAAGCTTTTTTATTCGACGACTTAACGCTGGCTGAGAAAGATGAAGTGCGTCAGCCGCTTCGTGAAAACTGCCAAGCTCTGCAATTTTAACGAAAGAGCGAATGTCTTGGAGTTCGTATTCCATAAAGTTCTCTCGCTAGAAAGGCCTGCTTCACCGGAAGTGGCTGGAATTTATTATTTTGTGAAACGCAATAATGACTCAATTCTTTGCATTGGAATCACTATTGCTTCCCTGTCACTCTCTTCGCAAGGAAATAATTCATTAAGTTAATTTAAAAAGAGTTACTAATTATGCAGCGTGTTCCATGCGTTCTAATGCGCGGCGGTACTTCGAAGGGGGCGTTTTTTCTTTCTCATGATCTACCCGAGTCAATTACGGAACGGGATGAGTTACTGCTTTCGTTGATGGGGTCTGGTCACGAGTTGGAGATAGATGGGATTGGTGGGGGTAGTCCTCAGACAAGTAAGGTTGCCATCGTCAGCCCTTCACTCCACCCGGATGCAGATGTCGATTACCTTTTTGTCCAAGTGATGGTCTCAACGCGCCGCGTGGATACGACGCCTAACTGCGGCAATATGCTCTGTGCAGTTGGCCCGTTTGCTATTGAGCAAGGCCTGGTTAAACCCAGCGGTCCTACAACCCGGGTGCGTATCCGTAACCTGAACACCCATACGTTTGTGATGGCTGAAGTGCAGACGCCTCAAGGCAAGGTGACTTATGAAGGGGAGACCGCCATTGATGGTGTGCCAGGTAGCGCGGCGGCTGTTCACCTGACGTTCCTTGATGCTGCAGGCAGCAAGACAGGCGCACTTTTCCCGACAGGCAATGTTCAAGACGTATTTGACGGCATTCCCGTGACCTGCATCGACATGGCCATGCCGATGGTGATCGTCGAGGCTCGACACATGGGCAAGCAAGGTGATGAGTCGCCTGTAGAGCTCGATGCCGATACGACATTTCTGCACCGTTTAGAAACCATACGCCTGCGTGCTGGCGCGGCAATGGGGTTAGGCGATGTGAGTGACCGGGTGATTCCAAAACCCGTGTTGATTGCGCCAGCCAAAGCAGGTGGAGCGCTTCTAGTCAGGTATTTCATGCCTCACGCCTGCCATCGTGCATTGGCCATCACCGGCTCGATTGGTCTGGCCACAGCTTGTGTTAGCCAAGGTAGCGTGGCAGCACAACTGCTGGGTAAGGCTTGCAAGCCACGTCAGCAAGACGTGCGCATAGAACACCCAAGCGGTGGTATCGACGTCAGGTTGTCTTATACAGGCATGAGCGGCGAAATTATTTGCGCTTCTGTTGTAAGAACAGCGCGCAGGTTGTTTTCCGGGTACGTGTATGCCTCTCCCTTACGAAAACGAGCGAGTCAGTTTAATTAAGGTCGCGTTTTATAGAGCCGCATCAAACAACACTAAAAGAGGTGATGCCATGAATATCATTCATTCGCTGAGTGATGGGCCTGTAATTATGTACCGCTGTATAACGTCCATACAGTTCATGATGGGCACGCCTACTGAGCAGGGGCTCAATAACAGTTAGACGCCGCTTAGTACTTAGACGTCGATTACTTCATCTATAACAATAAGAGAATACTCTATGCTCGCCTTCCTGGGGTTGGCCATGGTGGTTGTGTTCACGTTCCTGATCATGACCAAGCGCCTGTCACCGATAGTTGCCTTGACACTGGTTCCGCTTGTATTTGCGCTGATTGGAGGTTTCGGCGGTACAACCGGAAAGATGATGCTGGACGGCGTGAAAATGGTCGCGCCTTCGGCTGCATTATTGTTATTTGCCATTCTTTTCTTTGGCGTGATGATTGATGCAGGCCTGTTTGACCCGTTGATCCGCAAAATCCTGAAACGGGTTAATGGTGACCCGATGAAGATTGCTGTGGGCACTGCACTGTTGTCATTGACCGTTGCGCTGGATGGGGACGGCACGACCACGTACATGATCACCTGCGCTGCAATGTTGCCCTTATACAAGCGTATTGGTATGAACCCCATGATCCTCGGCATCATTGCGATGTTGTCACTGAGCATCATGAGCGGTATGACCCCGTGGGGCGGCCCGGCCACGCGAGCGATAGCGGCGCTGGGGCTTGATGCGGGGGAATATTTCATCCCGTTATTGCCCACCATGATCGGTGGTGCATTCTGGGTTGTATTCACCGCCTTCCTATTGGGACGGGGAGAACGCAAACGTATTGGCAATGTGCTTTTACCAAGCGGTGGTAGCGACTGTTACATCAAAGCCATCCTGAACGATACCCCGCATAAGCGCCCCCGGCTGGCCTACATCAACTTGATGCTGGTCATCGCCGTTATGACTGCTTTGGTAATGGGGCTGATGCACTCTGCCATCCTGTTTTTGATCGGGTTTGTGTGTGCATTAATGATCAATTACCCACAACTGGATATACAAAAAGAGCGCCTTCTCGCCCACTCCGGCAACGCCATGACGGTGGTTGTGCTGGTATTGGGTGCCGGTATATTTGCGGGGATTTTCTCAGGCACCAAGATGGTTGATGCCTTGGCACAAACGTTAGTGGAGTGGATCCCGCCCGACTGGGGCCATCTGTTTCCTCTTATTGTGGCCATCACCAGCATGCCGCTGACCTTTGTCCTGTCCAATGACGCGTATTACTTCGGCGTTGTCCCCATCCTTGCCAATGCGGCAGCTATCTACGGCATTAGCCCCCTGGAAATTGCACGGGCCTCAATTTTGGGCCAGCCCGTTCATTTGATGAGCCCTCTGGTCGCCTCTACGTTGCTGCTGATGGGCATGCTCGACTGCCATATCGGTGATTTTCAGAAAGCAGCGTGCAAGTGGGCGGTTCTCACTTCGCTCGTTGTGACCGCTATCGCACTTCTAACGGGCGCGTTGACGCTTTGGGTCTGATGTTTTTCGCCTAACAACCCATTCGGGTTGCAGACCCGGTGCAGCGCCAATAATAAAAAAGAGTCGTGCCATGAAAAAAATTTTACTGCGTGGTGTCCTTGCGACGTCCCTGAGTGCTTTACCGATAATTACTTCAAACGCTACGGAGTTTATTGAAGGGAGCCATTTGAAGCTTCAATTACGAAACATTTACTTCAACGAAAATTTCCGGGATGAGAACGGACTGAGCCCCCGCGCTGTTAAAAACGCGAAGAGTGAGCGAACAGAGTGGGCTCAAGGTTTTTTAGTAGACTTCAAGTCCGGTTTTACGCCGGGCACGATTGGATTTGGAATAGATGCATTAGGTCTGGCAGGTTTCAAGCTGGACTCTGGCAGAGGGCGCAGTGGCACCGGTTTGCTTGCAGTGCATTCAGATGGACAAGCCGCCGATGAATTCTCCAGCCTGGGAGTCGCGGGTAAAATCCGCTTTGCGCAGTCCACCGTCCAACACGGATCTGTATTGCCCAAGACACCGGTATTGATCTACAACGATGCGCGCCTTTTACCTCAGTCTTATCAGGGAACACTGTTCACTAGCACCGACATCGATAATTTGACACTGTCGGGGGGGCGCCTGAATCAATTCAAGTTAAGGGACTCCTCGGATAGCCGTTCGATTACACCGAACGGTTTCACGGGGCGAGGCTCAACATTCTCATACATAGGCGGCGAATACACACTGAGTGAACATACCCGTTTGGGGTACTTCTACGGGCAGTTGGATAACTTTTACAGGCAGCATGTCGCCTCAGTTCAGCACGACCGGCCATGGGGAGCTGGCGTATTAACGACCGATTTACGTTATTTCCGTAGTGTCGGCGCCGGTACACAGAAGGCAGGCGAAATTGACAATACCCTGCTCAGTAGCCTGCTGAGCTACTCAATCGCAGGCCATCGAGTGAGCGCCGGTTATCAAGTACTCAATGGCCAGGCCGATTTACCGTACATCACGGGTGCGACCGTCTATTCCTTCAGCAACGCCGGAATAGGTAAGTTCATTCATGAAGATGAAAGGACTTGGATGCTCAGTTATGGGTATGACTTTTCAAGGGTGGGCATGCCGGGCTTGACGCTATCGGGTCGCTATTTGAGTGGAAAAAATAGCAAGGCTGGATCTGCGCAGTTGCACGAACATGAGCGCGACGCAGAGCTGGCGTATGTTGTACAAAGCGGGCCACTTAAAGGCGTGGGCTTAAAAGTTCGAAATTATGTATACCGTTCTGATGTTGCCAGAGGCAGGGACAGTAATCGTCTTTACCTTACTTACGATATCGCGCTGTGGTAAACCCGATGGCTCTGTCAGGTCTTGCCAGGCACATCAGTTTTCAAAAAGCTCACCGCCGTTCAGGGATGAGCTTTTTAACCGCGCTTAACGACGTCGCATCAACAGGACAGCAAGCACAATTGCGACGCCAGCAATACCCGTTGAAATGACTCCCAGAGACTCCAGCCCATAATGCCGAATCCCCAGGCCGCCGATGATTGCGCCTAACCCGATACCCGCATTGGCGGCTGAAATGTTCATCGTCGCGGCCAATGCCTGAGCTTTCGCCCCCGCCCGCATGACCCGGACCTGGCAAATCGGGAACAGTGCGGTATAGGCAATGCCCCACACGGCCAGCGCGACAATCAAGCCTGTGTGTTGTGCCGCCAATGGCGTGGCAGCCAGCATGCCTGCCGCAAGCAGACAGAGAAATACCACGCTTGAGCCCAGTGGGCTGTGATCTACCATGCGCCCACCGATGTGGTTGCCAAGCATGCCGACGGCGCCAAAGCCCATTAGCCACCAACCCACATGACCTGGCGAAATACCCGCGAGACTTTCGAGGGTATCTGCGAGGTAGGTGTAGGCCGTGAACATGGCTGTGAAGGTCAGAACAGACAGCGCGACATGGGCGATAAAGCGTGGGTCTTTGAAAATGAGCGTTTGTTTTTCACCCTGATTGCGCTGGGGCGCGCCGGGCAAAGTTGGCATATAGCTGCGCATAAGCCCGGCGATTAACAGGCAGAGGGCGGCCAACATCCAGAAGCTGCCACGCCAGCCAATGGCGTCCGCCGCCAGCGTGCCCAGCGGGATGCCGAAAACAAGGGCTGCTGAAATACCCATGTACACGTTCGCCACCGCTTTCCCAGCATTAGCCGGGCCAGCGAGTTGGCCGGCTGTTTCACTTGCCGTGCCCCAGAAAACGGGCAAAAGCAGTGCAGGAACAAACCTCGCAATCGCCAAGATCCAGATATTGGCGGACACCGCTGCCAGCGCATTCGACGCGGCAAACACCAGCAAGATAAAGGTGAACAACTTCCTGCGGTCAATATGGGCCAGTCGCGCCGTCAGAATCGGACCGAACAGCATCACCGTGAAGGCAAATAACGTCACCAACTGGCCTGCGAGCGTAACCGAGACATTCAAGTCCCGCGCCAACGCAGGCAAGAGGCCGATGATCAGAAACTCGGTGGTCACAATCACAAAGGCTGCAATGGCCATAATGGCGATTTGAACTGCCGTGTGTGAAGACGTTGTAGGAGCGGCCGTGGAATGGGCCTGAGGTGAAGAGGGCATGGGGAGACGCTCTAAAAAAACAGTGCGTTAGCTTATTGGAGAAATAAATTCAGATTGCGGCTATAAACTACGCAATCAGATGAATTCAATTCCCCAATATCGAGGCGCGATGTTTTCTTCAGAACGGTTAAAAGGGCTGGACGTTTTCGTGTCTGTTGCTGAAACCGGTAGCTTTACAGGTGCTGCTGAGCGTTTGAACCTTACGCGTTCGGCCATTAGCAAAGCCATCGCCCGGCTGGAATCACGGCTGGACACCCGACTGTTCACTCGAACCACCCGCACGTTGTCGCTGACTGATGCAGGTGTGAGGTTTTACCGAACCTGCACCCATGTGCTGGGTGAGCTGGAGGAAGCGGAGTTATCCCTGCATGCGCACAGCACCGAGCCCATGGGCCGTGTGCGCATCGACTTGCCCGCCGCCTATGGTCGCCTTCATGCGCTGGGGGCCATTTTGCGCTGTGCGCGCGAACATGGGTTGCTGCAGCCGCATATTTCGTTTTCGGACCGTTATGTGGACCCGGTTGAAGAGGACATCGACATTGTCGTGCGTATAGGCGGGCCGGACCTGCTGTCGCAAGCGTTGGGCCGACGTTATCTGGGGACCGAGCGCCTGGTGTTTTGTGCCTCGCCCGATTATTTGCTCCGCCAAGGCGTTCCTCGGACTGAGCAGGATTTGCAGCACCACCATTGCGTGATGTATGGCCGCGCGGACGGGAGCGTCAACCCATGGTGGTTCGCCGGGGCGCACGGTGGTCGGGAGCGCCGGATGTTGCCCGCGCACATCGCTATTGGTGATGGCGAGGGGCAAGCCGCTGCGGTGCTGGCTGGACACGGCATCGCCCAGCTGCCGACCTGGTTGGTGCAAGACGCGCTGGCGCAGGGAACACTGGTGCAAGTGTTGGCACATCTGGCTACGGACGGATCGCCCATCCATTTGCTGTGGCTCAAGCGCCGCCAATCCCAAGCCAAGGTCAGCGTATTGCTGGACGCGTTAGGGGCGGCGTTGACGGCGTAAAACGCTATCGAAGGGTTTCTCTGAGTGATCTGTAAGAAGGTTTTCTGGCGAAGGTGCGAAGTCTTCCAAGTGATTGACTACGCTGTAACCAGAAAATAGCAAGGCAACTGAAATCGAACTTCGCTGAACCCTATCGATCAGTTGACTACAGACGTCCAGGAGGTCACCCCGGTTTTGTCTCATTTCAAACCCGTATTTTTGCTTTTCATCCTGTTGCTCACAGGCATTGGATTCGCGCAGGCAGCCCCTACGCTGTCGTCCGTTATCAAAGCTGAGGAAACCGACGGCAAGCCGCCCGTATTGGTGGACGGCGGATTGCTTGGCGCTTTGGGTGCTGGCATGGATGAAATGCAAGGCCAGCTCGGGCTGAGCGTGCACGTGTTCGATACCTGGCGCTTGCGCACCGAGCGGGCGGCCGATGAGGTCGGTGTCTTGCTGGAGCAGGCCTCGACCCATCCCTCCTGGAGCGGGGTAGGAGATTTCCTGTGGTTATCCGCGGTGTGGATAGGCGTCTTTGCTGCCGCGATGGTTGGCGGGCGTCTGGTGGCGCGTCATGTGAGCGCGACCCGGCCCCTGAGGAATCGTCCCCGCCTGCAGACGCTAACCCGCTACATGGTTGCTTATCTGATCCCGGCGTTGATTGCCTTGCCGGTCACGCTGTACGCGAGCCGCTTTCTGCAGGATTCCATGGGCCGTTCGCTGGCACTGAGCCTTTCGTATGCCAGCAGCGCCGGCGTCTTTTGCGCGGCTCTGGTGCTGTCACTGAGCGCCATGTTTTATGTCGGCCACAAGCGACGGGCCGTGGAAATCATTCGTCGCTACTCGATGCGCCCCTTGTTCCTGATCGGCTTTTTTGCTGCGTTCAGCGATGCAATGAACAGTCCGCAAATCGCCCCACAACTCGGGGGCAACCTTGCCAGTTGCCTGTCGGTGGTTACGGGATTAATCGCCTGTTTCATTTTTGCCTTTTTGGCCATCAAGCTGAGGCGTCCAGTGGCGCACCTGATCCGCGACCGTGCGCTGGCGCAGCGCTTGGGGCAGCCAGCGCTTCAAGAGTCGTTGCGTATTTTCTCTGTGCTCTGGTACTGGCCGATCCTGCTGATGCTTCTGGTTTCGATGCTTAATTTGATTGGCGTGGGTGAGGGCAGCGAGCAGGCGTTACGCAACGCGTTACTGACCTCCGGGCTGTTGATCGGCACCGTGTTCCTGAGCACGATTTTGCATCACTGGTTCAGTACCCATGCCAGCCGTAACGGTGCGTACCGGGAGCGTTTGATGACCGTGCTGTACGCGCTGTTGCGTATCGCGCTGGCCGTGACATTCATTGAGCTGCTGGCGCAAATCTGGGGCTTCTCGCTGTTGGCGTTTGCGTCTGATAGTAATACCGGCAAGGTCATTAGCGATTCCCTCGGGCATATCCTGTTGATCCTGCTGGTGACGTGGCTGACCTGGGTGGTGCTGGACACAGCGATTCAACAAGCCCTGCAGCCCAACACCAACCGGCGGGGCACGCGGGAGCCAAGCACGCGAATCAAGACCATCCTGCCGCTGATGCGCAATGCCATCAAAGTGATTCTGGTGGTGGTCTGCACCATTACCACAATGGCCAATCTTGGGGTAAACGTTGCGCCGTTTCTGGCCGGAGCCGGGGTGATCGGTCTGGCGATCGGTTTTGGTTCACAGCAATTGGTTCAGGATGTAATCACCGGCCTGTTCATCATTATTGAAGACACCATTTCGGTCGGTGACTGGGTTGTGGTCGATGCCAATCACGCGGGCACCGTGGAAGGCCTGACCATCCGCACCTTGCGTTTGCGTGACAGCCGCGGCTTCGTGCACTCGGTGCCCTTCGGCCAGATCAAGGCCGTGGTCAACCATTCCCGTCAGTTCGCCTATGCGTTCTTTTCTGTGCAATTCACTTACGCCACGGACATCGACAAAGCCACCGACCTGATTCGCGAAGCGGGGCGCCAGATCAGTGATGACCCACTGCTAAGCCTCAGCCTGCAAGGTTCGCTGACCGTGTTCGGGGTCGATAGCATGAACCTCGATGGCGTGACCGTTACGGCGCAATTTCGCACCATGTCCGGTGCACAAAGCACCATCACACGTGCCTTTAACGATCGCTTGAAAAAGCTTGTGGATAAGTCTGAGGACGTTCACTTTGCGCAAACCTATCCACAGGCGTTGCTTGCCCCCCTGAACGCGCTTGCCCCGTCTCAGGCAGCGCAGGCAGCGCCCCATCGACCGACGTTGGTACTGAGCGATGAACCACCGTCATCGCTATAAACGGTGTAGGACGCTGATGCAGTTTGTCAGTGACGACACGCACAGAAACCCGCAAAATGCGGGGGTCTTGATCATGGCCAACGGCTTGTACGGTTGGTTTTCTGGTATACATCACCGTTCTGAATAGACTGAGCCTGCACACTCTATGCGAATGCGCCTTATGTTGTTGGGCGGCGGAAATGCTCTCGGGCAGGCGCTGATTCGTCTGGGTGCCGAGGAAGACATCAACTTCCTGGCCCCGCGTCCGCCGCAAGACGGTTGGGATGCTGCGAGTCTGACCCAACTGCTCGATGACACCCGACCGGACGCCGTCATCAATCTTGCCTACTACTTCGACTGGTTTCAGGCGCAGTCTGTCAGCGAGTCTCGCCTGACTGCCCAGGAGCGCGCTGTCGAGCGTCTGGCCGAACTGTGCCAGCACCACGGCATCACGCTAATACAGCCTTCCAGCTACCGCGTGTTCGATGGCTCCCGGGCCACTGCTTACAGCGAGAAAGACGAGCCTGTCCCGCTGGGCTTGCGCGGCCAGGCCTTATGGCGCATTGAGCAAACGGTGCGGGCGATTTGCCCGCAGCACGTCTTGCTGCGTTTTGGCTGGCTGCTTGATGACAGCCCGGATGGCGCGTTGGGGCGCTTTCTGGCCCAGGCTGAAAAACCGGGGGAATTGCTGATGGCCGATGACCGTCGCGGCAATCCCACCCCGGTCGATGACGCAGCCCGGGTGATTATCTCGGTGCTCAAACAACTCGACTGTGCGGCGCCGTTGTGGGGCACCTATCACTACGCCGGTCACGAGGCCACCACGCCGCTGGCACTGGGGCAGGCCATTCTGACCGAGGCGCGCAATCTGCACCCGCTGGCCATTGAAGCGCCGACGCCTCAAGCGCACGCCGCGCGCCCCGATGCCGCCGAGGAACCGCAGCATGCGGTGCTGGCGTGCAAAAAAATTCTGCATACCTTCGGGATCAAGCCCCGCGCCTGGCGCGCTGGCATCCCGGCCCTACTGGACAGGTTTTATCGTCATGGCTGATGCCCCCATTCTCGTAACCGGCGGTGCCGGGTTTATTGGTTCTAATCTGGTCGATGCATTGCTGGCCAAAGGCTACGCAGTGCGCATCCTGGATGACCTTTCCACCGGCAAGCGCAGCAACCTGCCTCTGGACAACTCCAGGGTTGAACTGATCGAAGGTGATGTGGCTGATGCCGCGTTGGTCGCCAAAACCATGGCCGGCTGCCGTGCCGTGGTGCACCTGGCGGCAGTGGCGTCGGTGCAGGCATCGGTGGATGACCCCGTACGCACTCACCAGAGCAATTTTGTCGGCACCTTGAACGTCTGCGAAGCCATGCGCGAAGCGGGCGTCAAACGCGTGGTCTTTGCGTCCAGTGCAGCGGTCTATGGCAACAACGGCGAAGGCGAGTCAATTGTTGAAGACACAGCTAAAGCGCCGCTCACCCCGTATGCTTCGGACAAACTGTCGAGCGAATACTATCTGGACTTCTACCGTCGCCAGCACGGTCTGGAGCCGGTGATTTTCCGCTTCTTCAACATCTTCGGGCCGCGTCAGGATCCCTCTTCGCCGTACTCGGGGGTGATCAGCATTTTCAGTGAACGTGCTGAAAAAGGCCTGCCCATCACCATCTTTGGCGATGGTGAACAAACCCGCGACTTTGTGTATGTGGGCGATTTGGTGAAGATTCTGGTGCAGGCAGTCGAAGCCGGACACGTGGAAGAAGGCGCGGTCAACGTGGGCCTGAACAAAGCCACGACCCTCAAGCAAATGTTGGCCGCTTTGAGCGAAGTGGTCGGCGAGTTGCCACCGATCAGCTACGCCCCGGCGCGCTCCGGTGACATTCGGCATTCGCGTGCTGATAACAGCCGCCTGTTACAGCGTTTCAAGCTGGGCGAGACCACGCCGATGAGTGAAGGCCTGGCGCGTTTGTTGGGTCGCTAATACACGCTGCAAATGAAAAAGGCGCCTCGAAAGGCGCCTTTTTTATGTCCGGGGATTGCTTAGAACTTGTAACCCAGGCCAACCATGTAAACCCATGGATCCACGTCAACGTTGACCTTGGCACGAGTGCCAGGCGCAACGCCGTTGTTTTCTACGGTAGCGCGGGTATCGATGTCGATGTAGCGCGCCTGGGCGTTGATCATGATGTTGTCGGTCAGCATGTAGTCAGCACCGATTTGCCAGGCCATGCCCCACGAGTTTTTTGCTTTGAAGTTATCGAAGCCCGCAGCGCTGGCGCGGCTGCCCACGTGTTCGTCATAAATCCAGGTGTAGTTGATACCGGCACCCACGTACGGTTGGAACGCAGACTTGGAGTCCAGTGGGTAGTACACAACGCTCAAGGTCGGTGGCAAGTGCTTGAGGGTACCCAGTTTGCCGTTGGCCGCGTCCAGGCCGGTGCCTTTGATTTTCACGTCATGCTCGAAGGGGGTCGCGGCCAGCAACTCGATACCGATGTTGTTGGTGACCATGTAGGCAAAGTTGAGACCCAATTGGGTGTCGCTGCTCATGGTTGCCTTGCCGCCCAGATCGCGACCCGCCAGCGGACCCTGATCCACTTTTACGCTGGAGCTGTCGGCTTTCGGGTTAACCGTAATTGCACCGGCACGGACGATAATGTCGCCTTCAGTGTGCGCGTGGGCAAGCGGGGCAACGACGGCAAGGGCAAGTGCCGCTGCGCTGAGCAAAGACTTGTGCATGGGAGCTCCAATTGGATATTTAAAATTTATATAACCAATGGTAATGAGCGCTCCGAGCCACTCTGTTGACCCAGCTCAATGAAACGACGATGGGTTGAAAAATTGTGAAAATTTCGTGAACTAACCCGCAAAGCACCACTCTTTAATCGCTGTCGCGGCCTGCCATTACTGGGCCCGGAAGCCGAGACGGGCGTGACTGGCGATTACTCTGGCAATTCGTACACATAGATTTTCTGTGCGTCCATCTGATACCCGGCATCGGCCAGCTCGCTGCTGCTCGGCTTGACCTGCAACGCGCCTTCGATCCAGTACGGCTGATACAGCTCGTCCAGCTTGACCCCGACTTTACTAGTCACGTGCACGATCTGGTTCGAGGGCGGCGGCGGGACATGGATGCAGGCGCCGAAATACGGCACCAGCAAAAACTCCGTGGTGCGGCCTTCTTCGTTGACCTCCAGGGGCACGATGTACCCCGGCAGACGAATGTTTTGCCCGTCCAGTGCAGGCACTACCGGCGCATTGGGCATGCTCTGCGCCGCCGCAGGCGCTGCCTCGGGGTCAAGATTGCCCAACTGCGACAGGTCATGCATCGGCGCCATCTCCGGCACTTCGGGCGCTGCATCAGGCGGAATCATCTCCGACCACGTCAACTCCTTCGGTTCGGCTGCCCACACAGGGGTTGAAACCATCAGTAACAGGGCTAGCAGTACGCGTGGCAAGACGGACTTTTTCATACACAGGCTCATAAGCGAATGGACAGGCCATCGGCCAGCGATTGGCGGTAAGCGCGCCAGGCGGGCACGCAGCCCATTAACAGGGCGGCGGCCAGAATACCTGCCAGCAGGGTCCATTCATATTCGCTCGGCCAAGCCAGTGGTAAATACAGTCCGTAGTTCGATTGCACGTAACCTTGCGCCAGCGCGATACCCACATACAACAGGGCCATGCCTGCCACTACACCGCTCAGCGCCAATGCCAAGGCTTCGAATACCAGCAGGGTAGCGATGTGCCACGGGCGGGCGCCAACTGATCGCAGGATCGCCATTTCGCGGCGTCGCTCATTGAGGCTGGTCAAAATCGCGGTCAGCATGCCGATCAACCCAGTTAGCACCACAAACAGCGATACCACAAACAAGGCTTTTTCAGCGGTGCTCATCAGGCTCCACAGTTCTTGCAAGGCGACGCCGGGCAAAATGGCCATCATCGGTTCGCCCCGGTATTCGTTAATTTCACGCTGCAAGGCAAAGGTCGAAATCTTGCTGTTCAGCCCCAGCATGAAAGCCGTGATGGCCTGAGGCGTGAGGTCCATGTTGCGGGCTTGGTCGGCCGTCACACGACCTGCGCCACGAGCGGGCACGCCGTTGTGCCAGTCGATGTGAATGGCCTCCATGCCGCCCAGGCTGATGTGCAGCGTGCGGTCCACTGGCGTACCCGTGCGTTTGAGAATGCCGACCACTGTGAAGGGTTTGTCGTCGTGCTTAACCAGACTCACGGCTGCGACACCGTGGGCCAGCACCAGTTTGTCACCCAGTTTGTAGTGCAGCGCCTGTGCGACCTCGGCGCCAAGCACCACTTCAAAAGGGTCGGAGGCAAAGGCGCGGCCCTCGGCCAACTGCAGATTTTGCCGGTGACCGTATTGATAGTGCTCAAAATAGGCTTCGCTGGTGCCCATGACCCGGTAGCCGCGGTGGGAGTCACCCAGCGACATGGGGATCGCCCATTTCACCTTGGGGTTAGTGGCGAAGTGTTCAAAGCTGTCCCAGCGAATGTTGTTGGTGGCATTGCCAATGCGGAACACCGAATACAGCAGCAAATTCACCGACCCCGAGCGGGCGCCGACGATCAGGTCGGTGCCGCTGATGGTGCTGGCAAAGCTGGCACGGGCCTCGGTACGCACCCGCTCCACGGCCAGCAACAAACACACGGACAAGGCAATCGCGAACGCCGTCAGCAGGGCGGTAAAGCGGCGGTTGGCCAGACTGGCCAGCGCAAGACGAAACAAATACATCTCAGACCTCTGCCGGGGCGGCGGCACGATTGAGTTCAGACAACGACAGGTTGCGGTCGAATAGCGGGGCCAGGCTTTGATCGTGGCTGACGAACAACAGGCTGGCGCCTGCTTCGCGGCATTCGGCGAACAACAACTGAATGAAGGCTTCGCGTGCATCGGCGTCAAGGGCCGAGGTGGGCTCGTCAGCGATTACCAGTGCGGGTTGGCCGATCAGTGCGCGGGCGGCGGCCACCCGTTGTTGCTGGCCGATGGACAGCGAGTCGGCTCGTCGCTCCAGCAACGCCGGGTCTTTAAGGCCCAAGTGGGCGAGCAAGGTGTGCGCGGCCTTGTCGACACTGCCATGACGCTGAGCGGCGCGGCTGGCCCGCAGTTTGGAAAAGTGGCAAGGCAGTTCCACGTTTTCACGCACGGACAAAAACGGCAGCAAGTTAAATTGCTGGAAGATGTAACCCGTGTGATCGACGCGAAAACGGTCGCGTGCGCCAGAACCCAATTCACTCAGTTCCTGGCCCAGTAAACGGATTGAGCCGTGGTCGGCTTTTTGCACGCCTCCCAGCAAACCCAGCAAGGTGGTTTTGCCGCTGCCGCTGGGGCCTTTGAGAAACAGGGTTTCGCCGGCCTGCAGGCTGAATTCGGGGATGTCCAGCAGCACGGGATGGCCCGGCCAACTAAAAGTCAGGTCGCTCAGCTCGATGAGTGCTTGGGTCATGGGTCGTCAGAATCGCCTGCAATGTCGGGAAAAGTGGGTGTCACTGGCGCAGCCTGCTAAAGAGCTGCACCAGCCACTGGCCGTAGTCAGAACGTCAGCGTCGGCGCTTTCGCTGACACGTTGACTGCTTGCTGACCGTTCGGACCGATCAGTTGTACCTTGAATGTGTGGGTCCCGGGGAATGTCTTGAAAAACGTGCCGAAGTCGAGGTTTTTCAACTGGCCCGGTTCGGCGCAGGTAAACGCGTAGTGTGCTTCGACATCGCTGTGGTGATGTTCAGTCTTGGCCTTGCTCGCGCCTTCTTCAGGTGCGGGGTCGAACAACGGGCTGTTGAGTTCCTGCGCCTCAACCACACACTTTGCCGCCGGCGGCAGGTTGAACAGAGTCAGCGGGTTTTCCAGTCGGGCCTTGGCGGCCGCAACGCTGGCTTTGTCTGCATCGGTAGTGGCCGCGTGTTCAAACCCCACCAGGTTCATCGCAGGGCTGTCGAGGTCCAGTTCCAGTGTGTTGTCGTCAAGTGCCACATTCAATGTGCCGACGCCGTGTTCATGGGGGGCAAGGCTGCCATGTTCGTGATCATGCGCTTGAGCCGCGTGCACCACGGCCAGCGGTAATAAAGCGAACGGCAAAGCGAGCAGCAAACGACGCATAGCATGACTCCAGCAAGAAATGGATGATTGTTTTGTTATGTAATCTTATAACGCGACCGCGAGAGTTTGCCCGTGTGCTTGGCGTTACGCAAGACGCATGGGAGCATGCGCACATGAAACTTGAGGAGCCCTGCAATGGTGCGGATTCGCGGAACAATAGGCGATTGGCCCGTCGACTTGACGGTTGAACTGGATGAGGCGGAGTGGGCGCAGTTGGGTGGGCAGATTAAAACGTCTGCGCCCGGCCATGCTGCAGTCGTCAGCCCCCCGGTGAGTCAGGACGACACGGTGTGGGAAATGACCAAAGACATACTGCGTAAGGCCGGACAAATGACCGGGCCGCAGTTGTTGGAGCAACTGGAGGCTTTGACCGGCAGCACAGGGGCGGGAAAACGCCTGTTGGTGCGTCTGCGCCATAGCCGCGAAGTGAAAGTGGTGAGCGGCGCCGACTCACCGGTTTACAGCTGGGTTGAGTAAAACCGGTGAGGGCGCGCTGTTGCAGTGGGCAGGTCAATACAGCGCGGCAAACAATTTGCGGCGATAGGTGGTGACCAGCGGGTGATCATTGCCCAGCAGATCAAACACTTGCAGCAGCGTCTTGTGAGTAATGCCCTCGTGGAAGCTGCGGTTGCGGATAAACAGCTTCAGCAAGCCTTCCAGGGCCCCTTCGTATTGCTGGCGCGCCAGCTGCTGAACTGCCAGTTGATAGGCGGCTTCGTCGTCCAGCGGGTTTTGCGCCACGCGGGTTTTCAGGTCAGCAACATCCGGCAGGTCTTTGGCCTGGCTCAAGAAGGTCAGTTGCGCCTTGGCGCCTGCCAGCTCGGCTTTATGCTCGTCGCTTTTAACCGCGTCCAGTACGGCTTGCGCTTCAGTCAGCTCGCCACGCTCAGCCAGGCAGCGGCCATACAGAATCAGCGCCTTGGCGTTGGTGTTGTCTTCGGTGAGTACCTGCTTGAGCAACGTTTCAGCGTCGGCAAAGCGGCTTTCGGTAAACAGGGCCTGCGCTTGCACCATCGGGTCTTCAGCAGGCGGGGCAGGCATGACGACATGAGGCTCAAGCATGGCGCGAATGGCGGATTCGGGTTGCGCTTCCTGAAAGCCGTCAACCACTTTACCGTCTTTGAACAACACCACGGTCGGCAGGGTGCGAATGCCGATGCGGCCCACGATGTCCTGCTCCACGTCGCAGTTAACCTTGGCCAGCTGCAGTTCGCCCTGATAGTCCTGGGCAATCTGCTCCAGAATCGGCAGCATCACCTTGCACGGCGCGCACCACTCAGCCCAAAAATCCACCAGTACGGGTTGATCAAACGAGGCTTCAACAACCTGTTTGTCGAAGTCTGCCGACGTCACGTCGAAGCTATAAGAAGTCGTAGGTTGAGTCATTGTGGGTCTCGAAACAGGTAAATGAAGGCAACTATAAAGGCTGTGCGGGCACGCTGAAAGTGGCTTGCCAGCGCTGCGCGTGATACAGGCTCACGTCGCGGAACTCATGGGGCTCGGCCAGATCCGGCAACGTGAGTGCCTTGAGGCTTTCCAACTGGCGGTACAACGGATGCTTGAAATCACGCACCCGGGAATCGGCCACCAGCGTCTGTTGGCCGCGGGTCAAAAACTGGTCAAGCAACGGCAGGTTTTCGCGGTCGTACAGCACATCAGCCACCAGGATCAGATCGAAACGGTCCGCCTCGCCAAAGAAATCGCTGGAATAGCTCAATTGCACCTGATTGAGCGCCGCATTGGCTTGGCAGGCTGCCAGCGCCAGCGGGTCGAGATCGCACGCCAGCACTTCCAGTGCGCCTGCTTTGGCTGCAGCAATCGCGGCTACGCCTGAGCCTGCGCCGAAGTCCAGCACGCGCTTGCCTTTGACCCAGTGCGGCTGGTCGGCCAAGTAACGTGCCAGTGCCAAACCGCTGGCCCAGCAAAACGCCCAGTACGGAGGTTCGTACAAAATCCGACGGGTCTCGTCCGGGGTGAATGCGCGGTTCATGTTCTGCGCGTCGATCAGCCACAGCTTGAGTGACGTGTCAGGCAAGTCGGTGACCACCAGTCGCGCATCCCCCAGCAGCTCACTTAGCGACTGTTGCAGGGCGAGCGGCGGGCTCATGGTGCTTTGACAAATGCCAAGGTGCCCAAGGCTTGCGTTGTCGGCTGCTGGATGATGCGTGACGGCAAGTGCAGGATCAGTTGCCCGGACTGGCTGGCGCGCCCGCGCAGTTCAACCCGCGCACCGGCCGGGAATGCCTGCGGATTGAAGCGCAGCTTGAACGGCAGCGGCTGGTTGTTGCCGACTATCTTGCTGCTGGCCATCAGCCCTTGAGGACGGCCGCGTTCATCCACGATCAACATCGCCAGTTCAACTTCGGCGCCCGCGGGCGCGCCTGTCAGTACGCCGCTCAGTTCACGCTGATGGGCGGGCAAGGGGCCGAGATCCGCAGGCGCATCGGTTTTAGGCTGGGTCAGCACTTGAGGTTGCGCCGACTTGGGCGGCTCACTGCTACACGCGACCAGCACACTGGCGAGGCACAGCAAAACAAGCGTTCGTAGCGACATAGAGGGCTCCAGCAGCAGGTCAGTCGACGTATCGGATTGTGTAAAACGTAGTAGGCGGACTGTATACCGTAAAGCCTATGGCTTGTCTTGCCAGTGGGATGCGCTACCATGGCGCTCCCCATTTTTTGTTGCCTGCCACCATGCACTGTCCCTTCTGCGGTGCCAACGACACTAAAGTCATCGACTCGCGTCTGGTCGCCGAGGGCGATCAGGTGCGTCGCCGGCGCGAATGCCTGGCCTGTGGTGAACGCTTCACCACCTTTGAAACAGCTGAGTTGGTCTTACCCCGCCTTATCAAACAGGACGGCAGCCGTCAGCCGTTCGACGAAGAAAAACTGCGCGCCGGTATGCAGCGTGCGCTGGAAAAACGCCCGGTCAGTGTCGAGCGTCTTGAAGCGGCGCTGGCGCATATCAAAAGCAGGTTGCGCGCCACCGGCGAACGCGAAGTCAAATCGCTGGTGGTCGGTGAGCTGGTCATGACCGAACTGCAAAAACTCGACGAAGTGGCCTACATCCGTTTCGCTTCTGTGTATCGACGTTTCCAGGACCTCAACGAGTTCCGCGAAGAGATCGACCGCCTTGCCCGTGAGCCTTCAAAGGAGTGATTGTGTCCACTGAGCAAACCGTCCTGGACGCCCATTACATGGCGCGTGCCATCGAGCTGGCCCGAAAGGGTCTGTACACCACCCATCCCAACCCGCGCGTCGGCTGCGTGATTGTGCGTGACGGCCAGATCGTGGGCGAGGGCTGGCATGTGCGGGCCGGTGAACCCCATGCCGAGGTCTACGCATTGCGTGCCGCTGGCGAACTTGCCCGGGGGGCGACCGCCTATGTCACCCTTGAGCCGTGCAGCCATCATGGCCGTACCCCGCCGTGCGCCGAAGGGTTGGTCACTGCCGGGGTCGCCCGCGTGGTGGCCGCCATGCAAGACCCTAACCCGGAAGTCGCCGGGCGTGGCCTCAAGCGTTTGGCCGATGCCGGTATCGACGTGCGCTGCGGCGTGCTCGAAACCGAAGCGCGTGCCCTGAACAAAGGGTTTCTCAAACGCATGGAGCTGGGCTTGCCCTTTGTGCGGGTCAAATTGGCAATGAGCCTGGACGGGCGCACGGCGATGGCCAGCGGCGAAAGCCAATGGATCACAGGCCCCGCCGCACGTTCGGCCGTGCAGCGTCTGCGCGCCGAGGCCAGCGTCGTGGTGACGGGTGCAGACACTGTGCTGGCCGACGGCGCGCGCCTGACCGTGCGTGCTGATGAGCTGGGCCTGGATGCCGAGCAGACCGCGCTGGTCATGAGCCGGCCGCCGTTGCGCGTGTTGATCGATGGCCGCCTGCGCGTGCCGCTCGATGCGCCGTTTTTCAAAGCAGGTCCGGCACTCGTTGCCACGTGTGTACCGCCAGCGGGGCAATACCGCACAGGGCCAGAGTGCCTGGTGATCCCCGGCGAAAACGGTCAGGTCGATTTGCGTCAATTGTTGGTGGCGCTGGCGGCCCGGGGCGTTAACGAGGTACTGGTTGAAGCCGGTCCACGTCTGGCGGGCGCATTTGCCGAGCAAGGGCTGGTGGATGAATATCAAATCTTCATCGCGGCCAAATTCTTGGGTTCAACCGCGCGTCCTCTGCTGGAGCTGCCATTGACCCGCATGAGCGAAGCGACCGAACTCAAGATCACAGATCTGCGCGCAGTTGGGGATGACTGGCGAGTCACTGCCATCCCAGTGCCATTAGCCAGCGTATAATTCTCAGCCTCCGTTTTACGCAGGTTTTGTTCTCAAGGGGAACGCCATGTTTACCGGCATCATCGAATCCATCGGCAACATCCGTGCATTGACCCCAAAAGGTGGTGATGTACGGGTTTATGTAGAGACCGGCAAGCTCGACCTGAGCGACGTTAAACTCGGCGACAGCATTGCCATCAACGGCGTTTGCCTGACGGCGGTTGAGCTGCCGGGCAACGGCTTCATGGCCGACGTCAGTCGCGAGACGCTCGACTGCACGGCTTTCAACGATTTGAAAGCGGGCAGCCGGGTCAATCTCGAAAAAGCCCTGACCCCGACGACGCGTCTGGGCGGTCATCTGGTGAGCGGTCACGTGGACGGCGTCGGTGAGGTGATCTCCCGCGAAGAGAACGCCCGCGCCATTGAATTCCGCATCCGTGCGCCAAAAGAGCTGGCCAAATACATCGCCCACAAAGGCTCGATCACGGTCGACGGCACCAGCCTGACCGTGAACGCGGTCAATGGCGCCGAATTCTCGTTGACCATCATCCCGCACACCTTGAGCGAAACCATCATGGACGACTACCGTCCGGGCCGTCGGGTGAACCTTGAGGTCGATCTGCTGGCGCGCTATCTGGAGCGTTTGCTGCTGGGCGACAAGGCCGCCGAGCCGACCAAGGGCAGCACCATCAGCGAAAGTTTTCTGGCCGCCAACGGCTACCTCAAATCCTGACTTAAGGGGGTGCCGCGTGGCGCTCAACAGCATCGAAGAACTGGTTGAAGACATCCGCCAAGGCAAGATGGTCATCCTCATGGATGACGAAGACCGCGAGAACGAAGGCGACCTGATCATGGCCGCCGAGTGCTGCAAGGCCGAGCACATCAACTTTATGGCGCGTTTTGCCCGTGGCCTGATTTGCATGCCGATGACCCGCGAGCGTTGCGAGCTGCTCAAGCTGCCGTTGATGGCACCGCGCAACGGCTCGGGGTTTGGCACCAAGTTCACGGTTTCCATCGAAGCCGCAACCGGCGTCACCACCGGCATCTCGGCCGCCGATCGTGCCCGCACCGTGCAAGCCGCTGCGGCCAAGGACGCCAAGGCTGAAGACATCGTCAGCCCGGGGCATATCTTCCCGCTGATGGCACAGGCGGGCGGCACGCTGGCCCGTGCCGGCCACACCGAAGCCGCCTGCGACCTGGCGCGCATGGCCGGTTTCGAGCCAAGTGGTGTGATCTGCGAAGTGATGAACGACGATGGCACCATGTCCCGTCGCGCCGAGCTGGAAAAATTCGCGGCTGAACACAACATCAAAATCGGCACCATTGCCGACCTGATTCACTACCGCATGATCCACGAACGTACCGTTCAGCGGATTGCCGAGCAGCCATTGGACAGCGAACTGGGCCAATTCAACCTGGTGACCTATCGTGATTCAGTCGAAGGCGACGTGCACATGGCACTGACCCTGGGCAAGATCTGCGCCGACGAACCGACGCTGGTGCGGGTGCATAACATGGACCCGCTGCGTGATCTGTTGATGGTCAAACAGCCCGGTCGCTGGAGCCTGCGGGCCGCCATGAGCGCCGTTGCAGCGGCTGGCAGCGGTGTTGTGCTGCTGTTGGGGCACCCGCTGGATGGCGATGTGTTGTTGGCCCATATCCGCGAAACGGCCGATGCATTGCCGGTCAAAAAACCGACCACCTACAGCATCGTGGGGGCAGGTTCGCAGATCCTGCGTGACCTCGGCGTACGCAAAATGCGCCTGATGAGTTCACCGATGAAGTTCAATGCCATATCCGGTTTCGATCTGGAAGTTGTAGAATACGTGCCCTCCGAATAATGACCGGGTGTTTCCCGCCTGAAATTCGTGGCCCAAACTCATTAAAGAACGCACGCAAGTGCGTTCTGGCTCTTTAATACGAGACATACCGAATGACCCTGAAGACCATCGAAGGTACCTTCATTGCCCCCAAAGGCCGCTACGCACTCGTCGTTGGCCGTTTCAACAGCTTCGTTGTCGAAAGCCTGGTGAGTGGTGCCGTTGATGCCCTGGTTCGCCACGGTGTGAACGAAAACGACATCACCATCATTCGTGCGCCGGGCGCGTTCGAAATCCCGCTGGTTGCGCAAAAAGTTGCCCAGCGCAATGAATTCGCTGCCATTGTCGCCCTGGGCGCTGTGATTCGCGGCGGTACTCCGCACTTCGAATACGTGGCAGGCGAGTGCACCAAAGGTTTGGCTCAGGTGTCCATGCAGTTCGGCGTACCGGTTGCATTCGGCGTGCTGACCGTTGACTCCATCGAACAAGCCATCGAGCGCTCCGGCACCAAAGCCGGTAACAAGGGCGCCGAAGCCGCCTTGTCCGCCCTCGAAATGGTCAGCCTGTTGGCGCAGTTGGAGGCCAAGTGATTTCCGACGAAAGCGATCGTTTCAACCCGCGCGATCCAAAACCTGCGGACGCTGGCAAGCCTTCCAAAAGCGCCAAACGTCGTGAAGCGCGTCAGCTCGCGACACAGGCGCTGTATCAGTGGCACATGGCCAAGCACTCGCTGAACGAGATCGAAGCGCAGTTCCGCGTTGATAACGACTTCACCGACGTTGATGCTGCGTACTTCCGTGAAATCCTGCACGGCGTGCCTGCAATCAAAGCGGATATCGATGCTGCCCTGGCCCCGTGCCTGGACATCACCATCGAAGAGCTGGACCCGGTTGAACTGGCCGTACTGCGCCTGTCTACCTGGGAACTGATCAAGCGTGTTGACGTGCCTTACCGCGTGGTAATCAACGAAGGCATCGAGCTGGCCAAAGTGTACGGTTCCACCGACGGGCACAAGTTCGTCAACGGTGTGCTGGATAAATTGGCGCCGCGCCTGCGTGAAGCTGAAGTCAAGGCGTTCAAGCGCTAAACAGCGCTGTCGGCCATGGGCGAGTTCGAGCTGATCCGTACCGTGTTCGCTGCCGCGCCTTGTGCGCAGGGCGGCGAGGGCGTTGCCTTGGGAATTGGCGACGACTGCGCCCTGCTGGATGTTCCCTTCGGGGAACAACTGGCCATTTCCACAGACACGCTGGTAGCTGGCGTGCACTTCGCAGACCCTTGCGACCCTTTTTTGCTCGGTCAGCGTTCGCTGGCAGTGGCGGCCAGTGACCTGGCGGCCATGGGCGCAACCCCCCTCGCGTTTACCCTTGCCCTGACCTTGCCGACGGTGGAAGCCGATTGGCTGCAAGCGTTTGCCCGGGGTTTGAATCACATGGCGCAACGCTGCAACGTGCGCCTGATCGGTGGCGACACCACCCGTGGTCCCTTGTGCCTGACGTTGACAGTATTCGGTCGCGTCCCGACGGGGCACGCCCTGACCCGCAGTGGCGCCCGGCCGGGGGATCTGCTCTGCGTGGGCGGTGAGCTGGGCAATGCCGCGGGTGCTTTGCCTCTGGTGCTCGGTCAGCGCAACGCCGAATCCTTTATCGCAGAGCCGCTGCTGGCGCATTACTGGTCACCGCAGCCGCAACTGGCACTGGGTCAGGCGCTGCGTGGCAAAGCAACGTCGGCGCTGGATATCTCGGACGGCTTGTTGGCTGACTGCGGGCATATCGCGCAGGCATCGCGCGTTCGGCTGCTGATTGAGAACGAGCGCCTGCCCATCTCTGTGGCGCTGCAGGAGTTTCTGGGTGATGCGCCAGCGCAACTGGCGGCGTTAAGCGGCGGCGATGACTACGTACTGGCATTTACGCTGCCACCTGTTGAGTTGCCTACACTGCTGGCCGATGGCTGGCCAATTCATGTCATCGGTTGTGTGGTTGAAGGGCAGGGCGTTGGCGTGCTGGATGCGCAGGGGCAGGACATTACCCCGGCAACCCGTGGCTATCAGCATTTTTAAGGCGAACACCTGTTACAGCAGTCGTTACGGGGTATGTCTGATCAAACTTTTAGATATTTATCCTCGATAATTCAGCCTAAGCGTCTGTAGGAACGTCCTGTTACAATGCAGCCTCTGCGAATTTCCAGTCCTCAAATTGATCAGGAGCACACGGTGCCCGTCGCTTTTGTTGCCGCTTGCAAACTCCCTACTCCCTTTGCCGAATTCACCATGCATGGCTTCCTTGAGAAGGCCACGGGTCGTGAACACGTTGTGCTCAGTTTGGGCGACGTGGCGGACGGTGCGCCGGTTCTGGGCCGCGTGCATTCCGAATGCCTGACCGGCGATGCCCTGTTCAGCCAGCGCTGCGACTGCGGCTCTCAACTCGAAGCTGCCCTGCAGGCCATCGCCCGTGAAGGCCGGGGTGTGCTGTTGTACTTGCGTCAGGAAGGCCGTGGCATTGGCTTGCTGAACAAAGTGCGCGCCTACGAATTGCAGGACGGTGGTGCCGATACCGTCGAAGCCAACGAGCGACTGGGCTTTGCCGCCGATCA
This sequence comes from Pseudomonas sp. WS 5078, assembly GCF_012985745.1. Classification (NCBI taxonomy): domain Bacteria; kingdom Pseudomonadati; phylum Pseudomonadota; class Gammaproteobacteria; order Pseudomonadales; family Pseudomonadaceae; genus Pseudomonas; species Pseudomonas sp. WS 5078. The sequence continues at coordinate 68,359 of NZ_JAAQWX010000006.1, forward strand.
GCGCGACTACGCGATCTGTCTGCCAATGCTGGAACACATGGGCGTCAAGTCATTGCGCCTGATGACCAACAACCCGCGCAAGGTCAAAGCCTTGACCGACATGGGCATCACCGTGGCCGAGCGTGTGCCGCTTCACACCGGTCAGAACCCGCATAACAAACTGTACTTGGCGACCAAGGCCAACAAGCTCGGGCACATGATGGGCAATCAGCACCAGAATGAAGCTGACCCGGCGTGACTCGGGGCCAGCGTCGTCGGCGCCTGAGTTTCAGTTGGTGGCAACAGCTGGTGTTGACCCTGTTGCCGCTGGTACTGATTAACGTATTTTTCGGCGCGTCCGAACCGCTCTTGCCTGAATTGGCCATGCCTCTGTTTATTGCGGGCCTCTTGTCGATGTTCGTCACCCTGCGCACGTTCGCGCCTTATAAACATGGCCTGATCCATTTGCAAAAGTCCCTTGATACAGCCCAGGAACCTGCGGCCTGGGATGAATTGGCGCACGTGCGGCGTCGTGCGTTGCTGGCAGCAGGGTTGCCCGCATGGATCGCTGCGTTGGCCGTGTTTGTCGGCCTTGAAGGTGTGCCGCTGTTGCTGCTGGGGTTGTCGACGCTGGTGCTGTTTTACCTCTACCGCATCCCGCGTCAGGTCGGCTGATGCGCCTCTGGCTGGCGGTTCTGCTGCTGGCCGTGAGCACCTCGGCCATGGCAGGCATGCGGGTCGTCAGCCTGGCGCCTTCACTGTCTGAAATCGTCGTGGAACTGGGTGCGGCCGACGTGCTGGTCGGGCGCCTGGACGCGGGCGAGACCTTGCCAGAGTTGGCCAATGTGCCCTCGGTGGGCGGCTATGGCCAACTGGACATGGAGCGCCTGCTCAGCCTGCGCCCGGACTTGGTCCTGCTGTGGCCAGGCAGCGTTGGCGTGGCTCAGCGCGACCAGTTGAAACGCCTGAACCTTCCCACTTTCACCGCCGAACCGAAAAGCCTGACCCAACTGGCCGATCAGGTCGAAGCGTTAGCGTCTGCGCTCAATCGCCCAGAACGCGGGCGCGAGTTGGCGACCCGGTTGCGCGCTCGTCTGGAGCAATTGCAGCAGCAATACACCCGCGAAGAACCGTTACGCGTGTTTTATCAAGTCTGGGATCAGCCGTTGTACACGGTAGGTGGCCAGCAAATCATCAGTGACGCGCTGGCTGTTTGCGGTGCCCGCAATGTGTTTGCCGACTTGTCGTTGCCGGCACCCCAAATCAGCGTGGAGTCGGTTTTGCAGCGTAATCCCGACGTGATCATTGCAGGCACCCAAGCGCAGTTGGATGCCTGGAAGGCCTGGCCACAGCTCGACGCCGTAAAGCACGGGCGCTTGTTGCTACTCAACGACAAAGGTCTTGAGCGCCCAAGCGGACAGATGATCGAAGCCACGGCTCGTTTGTGCGAACAATTGGCTGGGCGTGCGCAGTAGCTGCTGACGGCGTGCGTGTGGCAGCAATCACACAGTTTTACAGGCTGGGGGTCCAGGTCACGGCAACCTGTAGGCTGCGCCGCTCTTCGCGATAGCCGTAATAGTTGCCGTCATATCCGTACAGTGCGCGGGTGAAGGTTTTATCCAGCAGATTGTCGACTTTCACGTCCAGTCGCACGTCTGAGTTGGCCTGCCAATGCGCCCGCAACCCCAGCAGGGCATAACCGCCCATCGGCTGCTGATTCTGTTCATCGTTATAGCTGCTGCTTACGGCTTGCCAGCTGGCGCCCACGCCGAGCCGGTCAAACTGTCGATCCAGATCGAGGCTCAAGGTGCGGCGCGCCCGGCGGCTCAAGGTTTTGCCAGTGTCGCGGTCGCGCGGGTCGATGATGGCCAGGCCGAGGCTGCTCTGCCAACCGAACCATTCCTGTTGCAGTGCGCTTTCGAAACCGGTGATGCGTGCAGCCCCGATGTTCTGCTGAATCCAGTCGGCATCTGCGACGATTGCGTCTTGAATGTCTGTGCGATACAGCGATGTTTCCAGTCGGCTGGTTTCACTCAGTTGGCTGCGCCACTGCAGTTCGTAACTTTTGGAGTGTTCGGGCTCAAGCGCCGGATTGCCAAACTGCGGGTAGTACAGGTCGTTGAACGTAGGCGCCCGGAAGCCTTCGCTGTAGGACAGCAGCACATCGTTAGCGGCATTGAGCGGCACTGTCAGGCTGGCGCTCCACGTGTTATTGCTGCCGAATTGCTGGTTTTTGTCATGACGCAGCCCCAGCTCCGTTGAAAAGCCCTCACCCTGAAAGCGGTGCTGCACAAATACGGCGCGGTTCCAGCGACTGTCTTTGTCGAACGCGGTGCTGCTACGAACCCGATCCTGATACGCGTCGAAGCCCAGCATCAGGCTGTTTTGATCATCCAGCGAGAGGCTGTTTTGCCAGTTCAGGGAATCGCGGTAGGTGTTGAAGCTGTAAAGGTCGGGGCTCAATTTGTCTCGGGTTTTTTCGCGGTTCTCGCTGTGGCCGAGTTCGATGCGCGAGTTCCAGCGCTCAGAGAGCTGTGCATCAATGAAGCTGCCTACGCTGCTGATGTCGAAATTGCTGTAAGACTTTTGCCCGAACGTCGCATCAAGTTCGGTTTTGCCCTCGCTTTTGATGGCGCTGAGGCCGATCTCAAGGCCGTCGTTCAGGTGATGATTGAGGTTCAGACTGACCGATTTGTTGCGATACGCATCGTGGTCGTTATCGACCGGGTAGGACACCGTGGTGCGGTTGATCCCCGCTGTGTTTTCCAGCGCACCGCTGAGGTTGAAGCGCGTGTGGTCATCGCCGCCAGACACCCCGACACTGTTTTGCGAACTGCCGTAGCTGCCCTGCGCACTGTGCAGGCGCAGTTGCGGCGCTTGATCGGCGCCGCGCCGGGTGAAAATCTGAATCACGCCGCCGATCGCATCGCTGCCATAAATCACCGAGCGCGAGCCGCGCAGCACCTCCACGCGCTCGATCTGATCAATGTTCAGGTATTGCAGGTTGCTGTCGGCCGAGGTGGCATTGGCCATGCGCTGGCCGTCGACCAGCACCAGGCTCTGCGCCGATTTGGTGCCGCGAATGTAGATGCCCGGCAGTGCACCGCGCCCACCGCTGCGCGCCACTTGTACGCCCGGCACACGGCCCAGCAGGTCGGTAAGGCCTGTGGGCTGCAAGCGGTCGATGTCGTCGCGGGTAAAGACGGTGTTGGCGCTGGAACTGTCAGAACGTGCTTGCACCTGACGGTTGCCGGTAATCAGTGTTTGCGGCAGCTTGAGGGCATTGTCGCGCCCCTCGGTATCAGCCAGCACCGAACTGGCTGGAATGACGCTGAGAATCAAGGCCAGGCGAAGAGATTTCATGATGTGCGAATTCTATGGTCCCTTGTAGTCGCTGCCGATCTCCAGGATTCGACAGCGACTACACAGGTTTACAGCCCCAGCAGTGCCATGCGCTGACGCACAGACGCTTCGATGCCAGCGGCATCCAGACCACATTCGGCCAACATTTGGCTTGGCTTGGCGTGTTCGACGTACACGTCGGGCAAACCGAGGTGCAGGATCGGTTTGAGCAGGTTTTCGCGGGCCATGAATTCGCTGACCCCGGCTCCCGCACCACCCATGATGGCGTTCTCTTCGATTGTCACCAACAGTTCGTGGCTGTTGGCCATTTCACGCACCAGGGCTTCGTCCATCGGCTTGACGAAACGCATGTCGACCACGGTCGCGTCGAGGGTTTCAGCCACTTCCAGGGCTTGCGCCAGTTGCACGCCAAACACCAGCATCGCGACGTTGCTGCCTTTGCGACGAATCATGCCTTTGCCGATTTCCAGCGGTTCCAGGGTTTTCTCGATGGGCGCATTCGGCCCCGTGCCGCGCGGGTAGCGCACCGCCGCCGGGCCGTTGTACAGGTGGCCGGTGGTGAGCATTTTGCGCAATTCGTTTTCATCACTCGGGGTCATGATGACCATGCCCGGTATGCAACGCAGGTACGACAGGTCGAAACTGCCAGCGTGGGTCGGGCCGTCTTCGCCCACCAGACCGGCACGGTCAATGGCAAACAGGACATCCAGATTTTGTACCGCAACGTCATGCACCAGTTGGTCATAGCCGCGTTGCAGGAATGTCGAGTAGATCGCCACTACCGGTTTGGCGCCTTCACAGGCCATGCCCGCGGCCAGGGTCACGGCATGCTGTTCAGCGATGGCCACATCAAAATAACGCAGCGGGAAGCGCTCGCTGAACTTGATCAGGTCCGAGCCTTCTTTCATCGCCGGAGTAATGCCCACCAGGCGCTGATCGGCCGCGGCCATGTCGCACAGCCAGTCGCCAAATACGGCGGAGTACTTGGGCCCACTGGCCACTTTGGGCGCTGCAACCGGTGCGTCCAGCGGTTCAAGCTTGGTGATGGCGTGGTAACCAATCGGGTCGGCTTCTGCTGGCGCAAAGCCTTTCCCCTTTTTAGTGACGATGTGCAGGAATTGCGGGCCTTTGAGGTCGCGCATGTTGCGCAGCGTTGCGATCAACGTTGGCAAATCATGGCCGTCAATCGGGCCGATGTAGTTCCAGCCGAGCTCTTCAAACAACGTGCCGGGCACCAGCATGCCTTTGGCATATTCTTCGGTGCGGCGCGCGATTTCCCAGGCGCCCGGCAAGCGCGACAGCACTTTCTTGCTGCCTTCGCGCATGCTGGCGTAAGTGCGGCTGGAAAGAATTTTGGCCAGGTAGTTGGACAACCCCCCGACATTGCGCGAGATCGACATGTCGTTGTCGTTGAGGATCACCAGCATGTTGGCGTCGACTTCGGGGGCATGGTTCAAGGCTTCGAATGCCATGCCAGCAGTCAGGGCGCCATCACCGATGACGGCAATTGCCTTGCGGTCACTGTTTTGCAGGCGGGCGGCAATGGCCATGCCCAGCGCGGCGCTGATCGAGGTGCTGGAGTGGCCAACGCCAAAGGTGTCGTACTCGCTCTCGGCGCGGCGCGGGAAGGCGGCTATGCCGTCCTTCTGACGCAAGGTCGCCATGTGTTCGCGGCGCCCGGTCAGGATTTTATGCGGATACGCCTGATGGCCCACGTCCCATACCAGACGGTCGTCCGGGGTATCGAACACGTAGTGCAACGCAATGGTGAGTTCAATGACGCCCAGGCCGGCACCGAAATGCCCGCCCGTCTGACCGACGGTGTAGAGCAGTTCCTGGCGCAATTCATCGGCCAAAGGTTCCAGCTCGGCTTCGGCTAACCGGCGCAGGCCCGCAGGCGTGCCGGCTCGGTCGAGCAGGGGCGTGGTCGGGCGTATGCGGGGAATCTCATGAAACGTCGTTGGCATCAGGCGAATCGTTATAGGTATAAGAAGAGGCGGCAGTTTACCTTATGCAACGGAAGCTGCCCACGGAGTCTGGTATTCGTTAGTCAGACCTTGGCAGTAGAGCAGGTCTGAAAAATCTGTATTGCGCCGCTTTTTAGTGGCGGCGCCCCACGATGTAGCGTGCGAGTTCACGCAACGGTTCGGCAGCTGCATCAAAAGGTCGCAGGGCGTTAATGGCCTGATCGCGCAGTTCGAGCGCGTAGGCTTTTGCCGCTGGCAGACCCATCAATGAGGGATAAGTCGGTTTGTCACGGGCCGCGTCGGCGCCTGACTGTTTGCCAAGCGTAGCCGTATCGCCCTCTACATCAAGGATGTCGTCCTGAACCTGGAACGCCAGACCAATGGCCCTGGCATAAACCTTCAGGGCGTGCAGGTCTTCAGGGCGGGCGCGACCACTGGCCAGGGCGCCCAGCTGCACGCTGGCTTCAATCAGCGCGCCAGTCTTGTGGCGGTGCATGTATTCGAGGGCAGTCTGGTCAAGCTTGACCCCGACCGAACCCAAATCAATGGCTTGCCCGCCCACCATGCCTGCCGGGCCTGCGGCCATCGCCAGGTCAGAGACCATGCGCAGTCGCGTGTCAGCGTCCAGCGTGTTCATGTGTGGATCGAGCAGGGCACTAAACGCCAGACTTTGCAGCCCGTCACCGGCCAGAATCGCACAGGCTTCGTCGAACGCTTTGTGGGTGGTCGGCTGACCACGGCGCAGGTCGTCGTCGTCCATGGCTGGCAAATCATCGTGCACCAGCGAGTAGGCGTGTATTAGCTCCACTGCGCATGCCGCACCATTGGCTTGCGCGGGGTCGGCCCCCAAGGCCTCGCACGCGGCATAGGCCAGCAGCGGTCGGACCCGCTTGCCGCCATTCATGACGCTGTAGCGCATCGCCTCGTACAGGCGGGCCAGCTCCGGTGCCGGAGCGACAAACAAGCGTTCAAGGGCCGCGTTGACACGGGCCTGGCTGCTGGCTTGATAAGCATCAATCATTCGGGTTGTTCCGCATCAAATGGCTCTTGGGCCAATTCACCATCACGTTCGAGCAGGATGTGCACTTTCTGTTCGGCCTGAGCCAGTGCGCCCTGGCATTCGCGGGTCAGGCGGATGCCTTGCTCGAATGCTGTCAGCGAGTCTTCCAGCGACAACTCGCCGTTTTCCAGACGCTCGACCAGTGTTTGCAGGTCAGCGAGGGACTGCTCGAAATCAAGGGAAGCTTTTTTGCGGGCCATGGCGGCGTTCTCGGTAGGCGTTAAAACCGGCTGACACTAGCAGACAGCGGGTTTTGGGGCAAATCTGACGGCGTTGAGCGTGCTGCAAGGGCGGTCGCTTGAAGGTGTTTCACCGCTTAAAAGCTGGACTACAGGAACTGAGCCACGAGGCTTAGGCCAAGTCTGAATTTTTCCTGAGGCTTTGTAGGGATAACTAAGTTTTCTGGCGTGATTTTCTACCCAAACACTTTTTTTGGGCGTTTTTTAAATCTCGGAGACGCTTCCTATAGAAATACCGAAATTTCCGACTTTTTTTCGTTAGTCATTCCCCTATCGTCGCGCTCCATGGTCGGACGCGAGGAGTGACCGATGGCACGTTTTATTGCTTCTCCGACAGTGATTCGTCCGATACCGCACGTAGGCAGCATCGGGTGTTGACGTGTCCCAGCAAGGTGCGTAAGCGCTTGATCGGATTGGCCCAAACGCCTGTGGTTACTGCCAACTTTGCCGGGCGTGACGTTCATTTTTCCACTGTGTTTGAGGCGCTGGGGCGTACACGGGGCAGGGCGCCAACCCTTGCACGGCTTCAAACACACGGCAACCGCCTGTTTCAGGGCTAATTCCGTATTCATACCTACCCGTTGACTGGGTCGGCAACGTATTCGCGCATATCTGCCGGGGGCTTTCCCGCGAACGGACATACGCAGTCGTGATCCTGAGCAGCACACTTCATTAAGGACAGAAGACATGATCAACGCAGACTTGCAAGACCTGACCCAAGCCCCGGCCCCGTTGCGGCGCCGTGGCCCGCTACCGTGTGAATGCGAGTGAGGGGCGTGTGATGTTCGCTCACGTCCCGCAGCCGCTGGAGTATGCCGAAACCCTGCTGGCTCATTTCGCCCGGCTGTCGCTGAGCGCTGACAGCCGTACGCTGCTGAGCCAAACGGCTCAGGCAATGGCGCAGCTTATCGGGTGCCAATTGAGCCAGCTTTACCTGTTGGATGCCTCGCGTGAACGGCTGGAGCTCAAGGCTCAGTGGTTTGAAGGTACGCTGCGCCCGGCGTTCGGTGCCGGACGTCAGGCCGACTATGGCCAAACGCCTTTGTTGCAATACGCCATCAGCCAAAATCGAGCTGTTGACTTGAGCAACCTCGATAGCTGTTTGCACAACCTCGATTTTTTGCCCAGTGCCGGAGTCCCTTGGCGTGGACTATTGGCTGTACCGATGCTGGACTCGCGTCAAACAGTGGCTGGCGTGTTGATGCTGGCCAGTCACACCAGCCAGCAACTGCAAGGTTATGCCGCGTCATTAAGCGCCTTGGGTAGCTTTGTATTGATGCAAATGAAGCTGTTGGAGCGCAACCCGCAACGCGGCAAGTCGTTGAGCCGTTGCGTGAGTAACGGGACCTTGATCGGTTCCAGCCCGGTCATGCGCAAAACCTACCGTTTGATCAATCGCGTTGTGCACAGCCCCTTAACCGTGCTCCTGCTGGGGGAGACCGGCACCGGGAAGGAAGTCGTGGCACGGGCGATTCACGATACAGGCCCCCGGCGCGCCCATCCCTTCATCGTGCAGAACTGCGCCGCTTTTCCGGAGGACCTGCTGGAAAGCGAATTGTTTGGTTATCGCAAAGGTGCCTTTACTGGAGCGGAGCGGGATCGCAAAGGGCTGTTCGATGCTGCACACGGCGGCACCCTCTTGCTGGATGAAATTGGGGACATGCCACTGGCGCTGCAAGCCAAATTATTGCGCGTGCTGCAAGAAGGCGAAATCCGGCCTTTGGGGAGCAATGAAACGCACACCATCGACGTTCGCATCATTGCCGCGACCCATTGTGATTTGAAGCAGCGAGTGAGGCAGGGGCGTTTCCGTGAAGACCTGTATTACCGCCTCGCGCAGTTCCCGGTGGTGCTGCCCGCCCTGCGTGAGCGCGGCAGTGACATCTGTGAGCTGGCCACTCATTTCGCAACCAGCACCTGTGCTTTTTTGCAGCGCCGCCCCGTCGTGCTGGCCGACAGCGCACTGGCGCAACTGGCCTGTTATTCCTTTCCGGGCAATGTGCGCGAGCTTAAAGGGTTGGTCGAGCGTGCGGTCCTGCTGTGCGACGGGCATGAGCTGCTGGCCGAGCATTTTGTACTGCCCTCCGAACTGACCGATGAGTGGGGTGGCCTCAATTATCGCAAGCGCATGGACGCCATGGAGCGCGGTTTACTGCTCGATTGTTTACGGCGCAACGGCGGAAATCAGACCCAGGCCGCCCTTGAGCTGGGTCTCGCACGGCGCACGCTCCTGTATCGCCTCGGGCGTTTGAACATCAGTACGGATGAGATTCGGGCCTACGCCTCGTGATCCCCGCGCACTGGCCAGCTGCAAAGGCACTTCCACCGTCGATGACGACCGCCATCGTCCGTTGGTGCTCCGCACGTCATCAGCCGCAGTCGTCAGCGAAGAGCAGCGGCGTTTGCTTTGCGCTCCTTCAACAGGCCCCATAAGGATGAGGCCCTTGCCGCGTAGTGAACATGTCGATGAACGGATCGCCTACCCCGCTCACCTCAAGCCGACGGATCGCTTCAGTGTCGGCCCAAATCCCTTGGTGGCGGCTGCCAGCGAGTTGTTGTCATTGGTGGTGGGCATTCGTCACTCAATGGCGGAATACGACTTGCCAGTCCTGCATGCCCGGCTCAGTGCAGGCGTGAAAGCGTTCGAAGCCAACGCCCTGTATTCGGGGTGTGAACGCGGGCAAGTCATGAGCGCCCGTTATGTCCTGTGCACGGTACTGGATGAGGCCATTTCATCCTCGGAGTGGGGCAATGAGAACGACGGGTCGCAAAAGAGCCTGTTGGGCCGTTTTCACAATGAAACCTTGGGCGGCGCCAACGTTTTTCAATTGATCGATCGGCTTTGCCTGGAGCCTGCGAAGAATCTCTATTTGCTTGAGTTGCTCTATGTCAGCCTGTCGCTGGGCTTCGAAGGCCGCTTTCGCGTGGAGACGGGCGGTGCGCTCGAACGGGAGGCGATACGCGACAGCCTCTATCGCCAGATCCGTCATGTGCGCGGCGATGTCATCCGTGATGCCTCGCCTCACTGCCAGGGCCTGAAGGCCCGGCGCGGCCATCGGGTGCGCATCGTCCCGTGTTGGTTGCTGGTCACGTTGACCTTGGGCTGCCTGACGGTCATGTATTCGGGGTTCGCCTGGGTGCTGAGTCAACAGCGTGAAGCGGTGATGCAACACTACGAACAGCACGCGGCTGAGGATCAGGCCGCAGGTGTAAACAGGAAGTCATGATGAGCAATTGTTTGCACAAGGCCATGGGGTTGCTGAGTCAAACCTGGCGGTGGACGCTGTTGGGGGTGCTGACTGTTGCGCTGTCGATCTGGTGGGCCGGGCCATTGCTGGCCGTGAACGGGCACAGGATTTGGGCCGACCCCGTTGCGCGGTTGTTGAGCATCAGTGGCGTGGTCCTTCTCTGGGGGCTGGCCATGGCGTTTGTCAGCGGGCGCGCAGGCCTGCGTAAAAAAAACGAGGCTGAACGCGAAGCGTTAGGGGGTGATGCCGCCTTCAACACCCTGCAAAAACGTTTCAGGCAGGCGCTGTACACCCTAAAAGATACCTGCGTGCACCTCGACCGACCTGAACATTGGCGCGACGAATTGCCCTGGCTCATGGTGCTCGGGCCGCCAGGCGCCGGCAAAGCCCGTTTGCTGGATGTCTCCGGTCTGGAATTTGCGCGGCACACCCTTGATGGCAGCCCCCCCCGCGACCTGCGCAGCACCCTGGACTGTGAGTGGTACTTTGCTGAACTCGGGGGATTAGTCGGCACCGCCGGAGGATGCTTGCCTTCCGGCATTGAGCCGCGCAATGCCAGCGACTGGCGGACCTTGCCTGGCCAGTTGCGCAAACGCGCGCGCGGGGGGCTGTTGAACGGAGTGTTGGTGACCATTCCTGTAGATACCCTGATGCTCGGCCGCACTGACACGCTGTCCGGTCTTTCGGATCAGATCCGGGCACGGTTGCAAGATGTGCATGAGGTGTTGCGCATCGAGTTGCCGGTGTACCTGGTGCTGACCAAGACTGACCTGATACCTGGCTTTACCGAGTTTTTCGAGCCTTTGCCCCTTGAAGAACGCGCTCAGGTATTCGGTGCCAGCTTTGAGCAGGGGCAGGGCGGTGCTGCGCTTATGCGTGCCGAGTGCGAGGCGTTGTTGCAGCGGCTTAACAGTCAGATCATCGTGCGTATGCATCAAGAGCGCGATGCGCAGCGGCGCGGGCGAATACTGGACTTTCCTCGGCAATTGAGTGAAGTCGCGACACGGCTTTGTGTGTTTACCGACATGACGTTTTCGCTCAACCGCTATCCACAGGTCAGCCCGCTGCGGGGGTTTTACCTGACCAGCGCTGCCGACGCCTCGCAACCCGCCGAGGTTGCGCGAGATAAAATCCGCACCCTGCCCGTGCAGCTCCCGGGCCAGTCTTACTTCATTCACCATCTGTTCAGGCGTGTGATGTTGCCTGAAGCGCAGAGGGCCGGGCTCGATAAGCCTAAGCGCCAACGTTTGTGCTGGGGCCAGCGTTTTCACTACCTCTTGGCGATGGGGGTGGTAGGGGGAATGGGTGTGTTGTGGACCAGCAGTTTTTTGTCCAACCATGCGCGTTTTGACCAACTGCGTCAGCTGACTCCGCACTGGACTCAACAACATGGGCAACTCAATCCTCAAGATGATGCCCAGGCCGTACTGCAAATCCTGGACACGTATTACGCCGCCACTCACGTATTCCCTTCGGCATGGGATGCGGCCTTGTATGAACGCACCGGGCTGTATCAAGGCGCAGAGGTGCGCGAGCGGGTCGAGCGCGCTTATCAACACACCTTGCAAACCGAGTTGATGCCGCGGGTGGTCCAGCAGCTCGAACAACAAATACACGCCAACTTGAGCAACCGTGAACGTTTGCTCAACAGCCTGCGCGCCTACTTGATGTTCGACGTCAGTGACAAACGCGACCCCGCCTGGCTCAAAGGCTGGATGGCCAACGACTGGTCGATGCGCTACCCCGGCCTGACGCATGTGCAGAACGGCCTGAATCAGCACCTCGAACGTTTGCTGAACACCCCGGTAAAGCCTGCGCTCGATACGGCACTGATTGCTCAAGCGCGTCAGGTTCTGCGCAGCGAATCGCTGGCAACCGTGGTCTACCGCACGCTCCGTGAGCAGGCGCGCTCATTGCCGCCTTACTGTATTGCTCTAGACCTAGGGCCGCACGGCCATCTCTTGACTGGCGCCGATTACAACGTTCCGGGGTTTTACACGCAGCAAGCGTATCAACAGTATCTCTCGATCCAGGGCGTGAGCCTGGTGAGCGACATCTTGGGTAATAACTGGGTGCTGGGGGAGAGCAACAGCACCAGCGCGATGGGCATGCGCAAACTCATGGTTGAAGTGGAGCAGCTGTACTTTCGGGACTACGCCGAGCACTGGGCGGCAGCGGTCGGGCGACTGGGTTTGAAGCCGTTCAATGACGCCCGCGAAGGTGCTGAGTACTTGGCCGGCATGACCTCAGCCAACTCGCCGATCCTGCGCATGCTGTTGGCAGTGCGCAATAACACGCGCTTCATCACGCTGGCAGATGAACTGCCTGACCTGGCCAGTACGGTAGATGCCGGAGCGCTGTCGGGTGTGGTCAACGTCGTCGGTACTGCCGTCGCCAAGCGCGCTGACCCATTGACGGCCAATGTGGCCGACACGTCCAAAAAGGCCATGCAGCGGCAGTTCGAACCTCTTCATCATCTATTGGACGACAACGACGGCCCTGCGGACCCTCTCTCGCTGTTATTCGCCAGACTCACCGATTTGCAAATGCAAATGGCGGCACTCGCCAGCGCGAGCGCACCGGCTGACGCCGCTTTCGAAATCGCCCGCCAGCACATGAGCGGCCAGCGGGATGCTTTGAGTCAACTTCGTCATACCGCCCAACGCTTGCCTCGCCCGCTCAATCACTGGTTTAACGGAATGGCCGAAAACACGTGGGGCGTGAGTGCTGAACCAAACCTATCAATCCCTTAGTAAGCGCTATAAGCATGGGGTGTACCCGTGTGGTGCGCGAACGATCGGCCAACGTTAGCCCTTCAATGCCCACAGCAATAGTGCAGATGTAATCGACGGGCATTAAAAAGCCGGCTTGTGGCCGGCTTCTCGGGGGAGGATGTGGTTTATTTTTGGTAAACCGTACCCACCTTCAATTTGGACATCCAGCGTTAAAGCATGCGGATGTGGACGCAGAGGCGTGTGGCCGTCTGGTCGTGCGAACCGCTCGCGGCGGTTGCAAGGTGTGCGGCGCAGCATACTCAACTTCGCGAAGGTTTCCCAGCTAAAACCGGTCCGGGTTGCCCGGCAATGCGGGTCGTCAGTCAGTTGTCTTCAAGCGGGTGTGGCACAGCAGGCCTGCGAGTGTTGAGGGTCGACCACCAAAATACCCACCCCAATATGCGGATATTCAGTGCATGAATCTGTTCGGCCGAGTACGTCTCGTCAGGGTATTCACTGTTGTTGTGGCCGCGCAGTCGCAGTCCGTCGCCCGGCAGGCGGTATGCGTATTTGATGCGCAGCATGCCGTCTTGTTCGAGGGCGTAAATCTCACCGTCCACGATGTGTGTCAGGCTGCTGTCGACGGCGAGGGTGGAGCCGCTCTGAATTTTTTGCGCCATGCTGTTGCCAATCATCGGGACGCAAATGGCGTGTTCGGGGTTCACGGCTGCGGCTCGCAAGATCGCGTTGTCGAGGCGTATGTGGCCGTCAGGTATTTCCATGACGCGCGTCCCGGTGCCACAGGGCGTTAACACCTCGTTGTAAAACGCGAGGCGGGCATCGGTTCTGTCGGGTGTAACGCTGGTGGGTCGAAGGGGCGTGAGGTGTGCCTCTGATGGCGCACGCAGAGGTTCATGTGTGCTGGGCCCTTTAGGGTGTTTAGAACCTTCACCCGTACGTAGCCAGCGACTGTTCACACAGAGCAGCTCGGCGATTTCGTCAAGTCGGGCCATGGGAATGCCGCGCTTGAACCAGTTATTGACGTGCTGCGGCGTAACGCGGCGATTGGCAGCGAAGTCCGAAGCGGATAAATGGCATTCCCTTAACAGGAGCCTTAGACGATCACCGGATGTATTCATGCTGGCGGAGTTTACGGAGAAGAATGCGCCGTTTAAATAAACTAAACGTTCAAAAAAGACACGCAAGAACCAGAGATATCGCGGACTTCAAAAGCCTTTTCCTACGTTTGATGTGCGACGTATTTGTACGCGGTGAACATAGTGTTTTACGGTGTTTAAGCAGGCATAAAAAAACCCCGGAAGACCGGGGTTTTTTGTGTAGGAACTTGCCGTAACAAGTGACTCAACACTTAGCCTTTGTAAGCAGCAACCGACTTGGTGATTTCGGCACGGGCAGCTTCTGCGTCGCCCCAGCCTTCGATTTTCACCCACTTGCCTTTCTCGAGGTCTTTGTAGTTCTCGAAGAAGTGCTGGATCTGCTGGATCAGCAGAGGTGGCAGGTCGGTGTACTCTTTTACGTCCACATACAGCTGCGACAGCTTGTCGTGTGGCACTGCAACTACTTTGGCATCGCCGCCGCCGTCGTCAGTCATGTGCAGGATGCCGACCGGGCGAGCACGGATAACCGAACCTGGTGCAACCGGGTAAGGGGTCACGACCAGCACGTCGAGGGGGTCACCGTCGTCGGCCAGGGTGTTCGGGATGAAACCGTAGTTGGCCGGGTAGAACATCGGGGTGGCCATGAAGCGGTCAACGAACAGGCAATCGCTGTCTTTGTCGATTTCATATTTGATCGGCGCGTGGTTAGCCGGAATCTCGATAGCGACGTAGATGTCATTCGGCAGGTCTTTGCCAGCCGGAATCTTGCTGTAGCTCATTGGGCGGTGCCCCCGTTAGTAGGCCAGTTTGCTTGGCCGATTTGGCCAAAAAGTGGCGGCGATTATAGGCGTATTCCTGCAACGACGTCACGCCTGGGCGATCAGTGCTGTGCGCGGTATCCGACATGTTCGTGCTGAAGCGTTTGTAAGCGGGTCAACGGGTCCTGACGATAAAACAGGCTCAGTTGTTGGTAAACCTGCGGGTAGGCCTGGCTCAACAGATCAGGAGCGCTGAAGAAGTATTCGCTGATGACCGCAAAAAACTCCGCCGGGTTTTCGGCCGCATACGGGTCGATAGGCGCGTGATCGGGATTGTGGTGATCGAGGTAGTGGTTGAGGTGGTCGTAGGCCTCTTGCATGGCGTGGGACCAGTCGCTGACATTCATGCTGCTGTGCAGCGGCGGCATGCCATTGGCGGCACCGTTGAGCATGTCGAGCTTGTGCGCCAGCTCATGAATCACCAGGTTGTACCCTTCCCAGCCGCCGCTCGACAGAACGCCCGGCCAGGCCAGCACCACCGGGCCATGCTGCCAGGCTTCGCCGCTGTGATGACCTTCCCACTCATGCTCCACGCCACTGGCGTCGCGGTGACGCTGCGGGCTGACGAAATCGTCGGGGTACAGCACGATTTCGTGAAAGCCCTGATACCAGTCCAGCTCACCCAGGTTCAGTAACGGCAATTGCGCTTGCGCAGCCAGCAGCAACCGGCCGACGTCGGTGAGTTCAACACCGGGCATCGGTGTCAGGTGTTTGTCCTGCAAAAACAGCACGCTGTGCTCACGTAGCCATTTGTCTTGTTCGTCATCCAGACCGTCGAGAATGCTCAGGTGTTGGCGCACCTCATGCCAGGCATCCGGGGCTACCGGGTGCTGGGCAAGAATCCTCTGGCGTCTCCATTCGCTCAGCGACCACATGGGTTTTTCTCGATCAGGCTTTAGAAGGGGTGCGCCCCAGACGGCTGCGCACCACACCGACAATCATTGGTACCAGCGACAGCAGGATGATACCCACCACCAGCAGCGACAGGTTTTTCTTGATGAACGGTACATTACCGAAGAAGTAACCCAGCGTGACAAGACCGCCGACCCACAGGATTGTGCCGAATACGCTAAAGCCGAAAAAGCGCGGGTAGGGCATGCGTGCCACACCGGCTACAAAGGGGGCGAAAGTCCGGATGATCGGCAGGAAGCGCGCCATGGTCACGGTTTTACCGCCGTGGCGGTCATAGAAATCATGGGTTTTTTGCAGGTAGTCGCGACGGAAAATCTTGGAGTCCGGATTACTGAACAGCCGTTCGCCCGCCGTTCGCCCGATAACGTAGTTGGTACTGTCACCCAAAATCGCCGCCAGCATCAGCAAACCGCCGAGCAGCACTGGGTCCATGCCACCGCCCGCTGCCACAGCGCCTGCGATAAACAGCAACGAGTCGCCTGGCAAGAACGGCATGACCACCAGCCCGGTTTCGCAAAAAATCACCAGAAACAGGATGGCGTAAATCCACACGCCGTAATCTCTTACCAGCATGTCCAGGTACACATCGAGGTGCAGGATGATGTCGATCGGGTTGAAATCCATGTAAAGCACCTGTGTTGATGACCCGGCTCAGCAGGTCTGTGCGGGGAAAAAGGTAATGAACTACAGGGGGTGTAGTTTTTTCGTACATTTTGAACCGGACGGATTATACGGATTGAAGCAAATTCTGCTTCTAGAGTTTGTAGCGAAGCGTGTATTACGGTCAGAACGATAGAGAGAACCCGCAGCGGCTGTCGATTGCAGGCCTGCGCTGCTTAAGCGCAGCCGCAGGTCAACAGAATAGCGACTAGCCGCTGTATTTATTGGCCACTCAGTAAGAAATTATCGCGGGACGTGTCCGTTTCCAGTGTCTGAATCTGAGCTTCGTCCTTGAGGTTTACACCCGACAACTGCCGACGGCAGGCTTCACGCATCAGATACGCCAGCCGATGAGCGGCCATGCCATAACTAAGCCCTTCCAGTCGTACGTTGGAAATACAGTTGCGGTAGGCGTCAGTCAGCCCGACCTTGGGCGCATAAGTGAAATACAGCCCGAGACTGTCCGGGGAGCTGAGCCCGGGCCGCTCGCCAATCAGCATCACCACCATTTTTGCCCCGAGCCGTTCGCCGACTTCATCCGCCACCGCCACCCGGCCTTGTTCGATCAGCACCACAGGTGACATCGACCAGCCATCGCTGACGATGTGCTCTTCCATGCGCGCCAGAAAGGGCAAGGTGTGCCGGTGGACCGCCAGCGCGGACAGGCCATCGGCTACCACCACGGCCACGTCGACTCCGCCGGGGTTGGTGTGCGCGTAATCGCTTAAACGCTGCGCCGAGGCCTCGTCCAGTCTGCGGCCAAGGTCAGGGCGTTGCAGGTAGGTGTGGCGATCGGCCGCCGCGCTGTGCAGCAACAAACTGTCACGGCCGCGTTCGCTCAGTTGAGCGCTCAAGCTCGCATGATCGAATGGCAAATGCACGGCATCGCGCGCCTGGGCGTGGGCAAACTGGAAATCCAGCTGCGCATGGGTCGGCAGGCTGGTGCCGGTGCGGCCCAGCGCAATGCGTGCGGGGGTCAGACTGCGCAGCGCCCGCCACGGATTTGTGTTGTCGTGTGGGGTAGTGGCCATGGTCAATGACCTCCCAAATGGGCCAGCGCCTGACGAAATGCCGGCGGCAGTTGGTGACCGAATTCGATGCGGCCATCGCGCTGGGTGAAAATGCCGATCTTGCTCAGCCATTGTTCGAACTCGGGTGCAGGCTTGAGCCCGAGTGTCTTGCGCGCATACAGCGCGTCATGGAACGAGGTGGTCTGGTAATTGAGCATGATGTCGTCCGACCCCGGAATGCCCATGATGAAGTTGATCCCGGCCACGCCGAGCAACGTCAGCAGGGTGTCCATGTCGTCCTGATCCGCTTCGGCGTGGTTGGTGTAGCAGATGTCGCAGCCCATCGGCACCCCGAGCAGCTTGCCGCAGAAATGGTCCTCAAGCCCGGCGCGGATAATCTGCTTGCCGTTGTACAGGTACTCGGGGCCGATGAAACCGACCACGGTGTTGACCAGAAACGGTTTGAAATGCCGCGCCACGGCATAGGCGCGGGTTTCGCAGGTTTGTTGATCGACGCCAAAGTGCGCGTTGGCCGACAGCGCGCTGCCTTGACCTGTTTCGAAATACATCAAGTTGTTGCCCAACGTGCCGCGATTGAGGTTCAAACCGGCGTCATAGCCTTCTTGCAGGACATTCAAGTTGATACCGAAACTGGCATTCGCCGCTTCGGTGCCAGCAATGGACTGAAACACCAGATCCAGCGGCACGCCGCGGTTGATCGCTTCAATGGAGGTGGTGACGTGGGTCAGCACGCAGGATTGAGTGGGGATTTCGTAACGTTGAATGATCGCGTCCAGCATCTTCAGCAGGTCGCAGATCGAGGCAATGCTGTCGGTGGCCGGGTTGATGCCAATCATGGCATCGCCATTGCCGTAGAGCAGGCCATCGAGAATGCTGGCGGCGATCCCGGCCGGGTCATCGGTGGGGTGGTTGGGTTGCAGGCGCGTTGACAGGCGGCCGTGCAGGCCCAGCGTGCCGCGAAACCGGGTGATGACGCGGATCTTCTGCGCCACCAGAATCAGGTCCTGAACGCGCATGACCTTCGACACGGCCGCGGCCATTTCCGGCGTCAGCCCCGGCGCAAGGGCACGCAAGCTGTGTTCATCGGCTGCGTCGCTGAGCAGCCAGTCACGGAACCCGCCGACGGTCAGGTGGCTGACCACGCTGAAAGCCCGGGCGTCGTGGCTGTCGATAATCAGTCGCGTAACCTCATCGGTCTCGTAAGGAATCAGCGCTTCGTGCAGGAAATGCGTGAGCGGGATGTCGGCCAGTGCCATTTGTGCCGCAACCCGCTCGCCGTCGTTTTGCGCGGCCACACCCGCCAGAAAATCGCCGGAGCGAGCCGGGCTGGCCTTGGCCATCACCTCTTTGAGGCTGTCAAAGCGGTAAGTCTGCGTGCCTACCGCATGGGAAAACGTTGCCATACAGGGTGCTCCTTGACGCCAGACGCGAGGCGTCTGGCGGGATGCTCAGCGATCAGTGCAAGGTTTCTTCGGCTTTCTGGATCGCCGCAAATTCCTCTTCAGGTGTGCCGGCGACCAAGTGATGCCGACTGTAGAACGCAAAGTAGGCAATTAATACGCCATAGATCACGGCAGCACCAATCACCACGCGTGGGTCGACCAGGAAACCGGCGACCACCGCCACGCACGCCAGTACCAGCGCGACGCCGGAGGTGAAAATGCCCCCCGGTGTGCGGTACGGGCGCTCCATTTTGGGGCGACGAATGCGCAGGGTGATGTGGGCGGCCATCATCAACACATAGGAAATGGTCGCCCCAAACACAGCCACCAGAATCAGCAGGTCGCCTTGGCCGGTCAGTGACAGGCCAAAGCCGATGATGCCGGGGATGATCAGGGCCAGTACCGGCGCCTTGCTTTTGTTGGTCTCGGACAGTTTGCGTGGCAGATAACCTGCACGGGACAGGGCGAAGATCTGACGCGAATAGGCGTAAATGATCGAGAAGAAACTGGCGATCAAACCGGCCAGGCCGACCAGATTGACGAAACCGCCCATCCAGGTGGAGCCGCCATAGGCTTTGCTCAAGGCTTCTACCAGCGGGTTGCCCGAGGCCATCAAATGATGCGCCCCGGCGCCGCCCGGCCCGATGACCAGAATCATCAACGCGAATGTCACCAGCACCAGCATGGCGCCGATCAAGCCGCGCGGCAGGTCGCGTTTCGGGTTCTTGGTTTCTTCGGCGGCCAGCGGCACGCCCTCAACGGCGAGGAAAAACCAGATCGCGTAAGGGATGGCTGCCCACACGCCCACATAACCGAAGGGCAGAAACGGGCTGGCGCCCTTGGCCTCGGTCACCGGGATGTCCAGCAGGTTGGCGACGCTGAAGTGCGGCACCATCGACACCAGAAACACCCCCAGCGCAATGGCGGCCACGGCGGTGATGATGAACATCAACTTGAGCGCTTCACCGACCCCAAAAATGTGGATGCCGATGAAGATGATGTAAAACGCCAGATAGATCATCCAGCCGCCAATCCCGAACAGCGACTCGCAGTAAGCGCCGATAAACACGGCAATGGCGGCCGGGGCGATGGCGTACTCGATGAGGATCGCCGTGCCGGTCAGGAATCCGCCCCATGGGCCGAAGGCGCTGCGGGCAAAGCCATAGCCGCCGCCTGCCGTAGGGATCATTGACGACAACTCGGCCAGCGAGAAACACATGCACAGGTACATGGTGGCCATCAGCAATGTGGCGAGGAACATACCGCCCCAGCCGCCTTGGGCCAGGCCGAAGTTCCAGCCGGCATAGTCGCCGGAAATCACATACGCCACGCCCAGCCCTACCAGCAGGACCCAGCCGGCGGCGCCTTTTTTCAGTTCGCGTTGTTGAAAGTAATCGGAGCCGACTTTTTCAAAGTCGACCGAAGAGGGAGCCGCTGCGGCGGCGATTGGTTCGCTAGGCATGTGCATTCACCTGTTCTTTTATAGTTTGGAAAATTTGACAGGGTGTGAAGCAAGAGAAGGGCCAACCCGGATGTCTGCAGGAGCGAAGCTGGCTCGCTCCTGCAGACCAGGCCGTTAGAAGAAGCCCAGCGGGTTGATGTCGTAACTCACCAGCAGGTTTTTGGTCTGCTGATAATGGTCGAGCATCATCTTGTGGGTTTCACGGCCGACGCCGGACTTTTTGTACCCGCCGAACGCAGCGTGCGCCGGGTAGAGGTGATAGCAGTTGGTCCACACACGACCTGCCTTGATCGCACGGCCCATGCGATAGGCGCGGTTGATGTCGCGGGTCCACAGGCCAGCACCCAGTCCGAACTCGGTGTCATTGGCGATGGCCAGCGCTTCGGCTTCGTCTTTGAAGGTGGTGATGCTGACCACCGGGCCAAAGATTTCTTCCTGGAACACGCGCATTTTGTTGGTGCCCTTGAGCAGGGTCGGCTGGATGTAATAGCCGGTTGCCAGGTCACCTTCGAGTTTGGCCACGGCGCCACCGGTCAGCAGCTCGGCGCCTTCGTTTTTGGCAATTTCAAGGTAAGACAGGATCTTGTCGAACTGCTGCTCGGACGCTTGTGCGCCGACCATGGTGTCTGTGTCCAACGGGTCGCCGCGCTTGATCGACTCGACCTTCTTCATCACCACTTTCATGAACTCGTCGTAGATCGACTCTTGCACCAGCGCGCGCGAAGGGCAGGTGCAGACTTCGCCTTGGTTGAAGAACGCCAGCACCAAGCCTTCAGCGGCCTTCTCGATGAAAGACGGTTCAGCCTGCATGATGTCTTCGAAGAAAATATTCGGCGACTTGCCACCCAGTTCTACGGTGGAAGGAATGATGTTTTCAGCGGCACATTTCATGATGTGCGCGCCCACAGGCGTCGAACCGGTGAAAGCAATTTTGGCAATCCGCTTGCTGGTGGCCAGGGCTTCGCCTGCTTCCTTGCCGAAACCTTGCACCACGTTCAGCACACCCGGCGGCAGCAGGTCACCGATCAGTTCCATCAGCACACTGATGCTCAGCGGCGTTTGTTCGGCAGGCTTGAGCACGATGCAGTTACCGGCTGCCAGCGCGGGGGCGAGTTTCCAGGCGGCCATCAGCAGCGGGAAGTTCCACGGGATGATCTGCCCGACCACGCCGAGCGGTTCGTGAATGTGATAAGCCACGGTGTTGCCGTCAATCTCGGCAGCGCTGCCTTCCTGGGCGCGGATGCACCCGGCGTAGTAACGGAAGTGGTCGGCCGCTAACGGTACATCGGCGTTCAGGGTTTCGCGCACGGCTTTGCCGTTGTCCCAGGTTTCGGTGACGGCCAGCAGCTCAAGGTTTTGTTCGATACGGTCAGCGATTTTCAGCAGCACCAGCGAGCGCGCCTGCACCGACGTCGCGCCCCAGGCATCCGCAGCGGCATGAGCGGCGTCGAGGGCTTTCTCGATGTCTTCAGCTGTCGAGCGCGGGAACTGGGCGATGGGTTTGCCGTTCACCGGTGAGGTATTGGTGAAATATTGACCGTTGACGGGAGCCACGAATTCGCCGCCGATGTAGTTACCGTATTGGCTCTTGAACGAGACGATCGAGCCTTCAGTACCGGGTTGTGCGTAACGCATGGTGAGTGTCTCCTGGCTTTATTGTGCTTATGGGAGGACGCGCTGTGGCGCTGCCCTAAGCCGGAGCAAAGGCCGGGCCAAATTGTTTCGAATGCTCTAAAACGGGGCTTTGAGCAGAGTTTGAGCGTTCTCTTGCACCTGGGCTGTGACATGGCTGGCACAGTCGGGGTGACACTCTGTACCAAAAACGGTACAGCGGCTGACCGGCCAGTCAGATGGCGATTGCAATGCATACGGCGCAAGAGGATGCTGGGGGCTCGGTTTGGACTGGTTCTTGGGCGCATCTCCCGGGGCATTTGCCCTGCACACGCCGAGACCGCCGAGACAGAGCGGAGAATAATAAAAATGCACAGTGCAGATATCAGTCGGCACGCCCGACAAGTCATCGACGTCACTCAGGGCCGTCCTCAAGGATGCGACCCGTCGATTGTTCGCTCCTGGCAACGCTGCCTGGAGGATTACCACCTCGATCCCGCTCAAACTGTCGCCCCGACGGTGCTTGAACACGGTCGCATTCTGGAAGGGCGCGAGCGTTTGCAGCAGGTGTTGCACATTGCCAGTCATGAAATGAACAGCTTGCATCAACAGTTATCGGGTGCCGGTCATGCGGTATTACTGACCGATGCCCGGGGCGTGATCCTGAACTGCGTGACCGCGCCCACGGAGCGCACAGTGTTTGAGCGGGCCGGGCTGTGGCTGGGGGCAGACTGGAGTGAGGCCCGCGAAGGTACCAATGGCATTGGCACTTGTCTGGTTGAGCGACAAGCGCTGACCATTCATCAGGATGAGCACTTTCGCGGTCGCCACACCGGACTCACGTGTTCGGCCAGCCCGGTGTTTGACCCGCAGGGTGACTTGCTGGCCGTGCTGGACGTGTCTTCGGCCCGCCACGACGTGTCGCGCCAAAGCCAGTTCCACACCATGGCGCTGGTCAACCTGTCGGCAAAAATCATCGAAAGCAGCTATTTCTTGCGTCACTTCGAAGACCAGTGGCTGTTGCGCGTTCACCTGCAAGCACAATCGGTGGGGCTATTTAGCGAAGGCATGCTGGCGTTCGATGGCGAGGGCGTGATTGCTGCGGTCAACCAGAGTGCCTTGAACCTGCTGGGGCATGTGCACGGCGGGCTGATCGGGCAAACCGTCGATCAGGTATTTGATTGCCCGCGCGATGAGCTTTTCGCCCGCGCCAGCCCGCAGGCCAGCGCCAGTTGGCCGCTGCGCACCCGTGATGGTCGCGTTTTATTTGCGGCATTGCGCGGCCAGGCCCGCAGTCACCCCACGCCGGTCAGCGTTCAACCAGACCCAGCGCCTGCGCGCCTGAGTGGGATCTGCTTGGGCGACGATGCGTTGCAAACTGATTTTCGCCGCGCGTTGCGGGTCTTCGAGCGCGACGTGCCGCTGTTGGTCAATGGCGAGACCGGCTCGGGTAAAGAGGCCTTTGCCAAGGCGGTGCATCAGGCGAGTCTGCGCACGGACCAGCCTTTTGTGGCGCTCAACTGCGCTGCGATTCCCGAAAGCCTGATTGAGAGTGAATTGTTCGGCTATCGCGGCGGCAGTTTTACCGGTGCGCGCAAAGAGGGCATGCAGGGCAAGTTGCAACAGGCAGATGGCGGAACCTTGTTTCTCGATGAAATCGGTGACATGCCACTGGCCATGCAGACCCGTTTGCTGCGCGTACTGGAGGACCGACTGGTGGTGCCGATTGGTGGCGAGCCGCAGGCTGTGAACGTGCGCATCATCAGTGCCACCCACCGCAACTTGCTCGAGCGCGTGGAGCAGGGCAGTTTTCGCGAAGACTTGTATTACCGACTCAACGGACTGGAAATCGCTTTGCCCGCCTTGCGTGATCGCAGCGACAAGTGCCAGTTGCTGGATTTTCTGCTGGCCGAGGAGGCGGGGCAGGAGCGGTTGGTGATTGACCCGCAGGCACGTCAGGCGCTGCTTGATTTCAACTGGCCGGGCAACGTACGACAAATGCGTACGGTGTTGCGTACCTTGGCGGCCTTATGTGAAGACGGGCGCATCAGGTTGCAGGACTTGCCAGCCACTATGCGTCAAACCTCACCCAAAGCCCCTGAAACGCCTGAACACCCGCTCGATGAAGCCGAGAAAATGGCCTTGTTGATGGCGCTGGAGTTGCATCGCTGGCACATGACACATACCGCGCTGCAACTGGGGGTCAGCCGCAATACGCTGTACAGAAAGCTGCGCAAGCATGGCATTGAGCGTTAAGCCAGGCGCTCATCCTAATCATCAGGTGCGAAAAAAAGTCCCCTACGCTACCCTTCGCCGATGATTTTCGAGGTCGACTATGCACATTCATATTCTTGGTATTTGCGGCACATTCATGGGTTCGCTGGCGGTATTGGCCAAAGAACTGGGCCATCACGTGACAGGTTCCGACGCGAACGTCTATCCGCCGATGAGCACCCAGCTGCAAGCTCAAGGCATTGAGTTGACCCAAGGCTACGACCCCGCCCAGCTGGACCCCGCACCTGACGTGGTGGTGATCGGCAACGCGCTGTCGCGGGGTAACCCGGCCGTCGAGTACGTGCTGAACAAAGGCCTGCCTTATGTGTCCGGGCCGCAATGGCTGGCCGATCACGTGCTGCAAGGCCGCTGGGTGCTGGCCGTGGCCGGTACTCACGGCAAAACCACCACCAGCAGCATGCTGGCCTGGGTGCTGGAACATGCCGGCATGGCGCCGGGTTTCCTGATCGGCGGCGTGCCGCAAAACTTTGCCGTGTCGGCGCGGTTGGGCGACACGCCGTTTTTCGTGGTTGAGGCGGATGAGTACGACAGCGCCTTCTTCGACAAGCGTTCCAAGTTCGTCCATTACCGTCCGCGTACCGCGATCCTCAACAACCTTGAGTTCGATCACGCTGATATCTTCCCTGATTTGCCTGCGATTGAGCGGCAATTTCACCACTTGGTGCGCACTATTCCGAGCGAAGGGCTGGTGATTCACCCGACCACAGAACCTGCGTTGCAGCGTGTGATCGATATGGGGTGCTGGACCCCGGTGCAAACCACGGGTGAGGGTGGCCAATGGCAAGCCCGCCTGTTGAGCGATGACGGCTCGCGCTTTGACGTGCTGTTCGAGGGCGTGGTTCAGGGCACTGTCGAGTGGGACATGACCGGTCAGCACAACGTCGCCAACGCGCTGGCAACACTGGCCGCAGCCCGGCATGTCGGGGTCGTGCCGAGCATGGCAATCGACGGCCTGAGCGCGTTCAAAAGTGTGAAACGCCGAATGGAAAAAGTGGCTGAAGTGAATGGCGTCACGATCTATGACGACTTCGCTCACCACCCGACCGCCATCGCCACCACACTGGACGGGTTGCGCAAGCGTATCGGCGATGCGCCGTTGGTGGCGATCATTGAACCGCGCTCAAACTCCATGAAGCTGGGTGCGCACCGTGATGGCCTGCCGCAGAGTGTGGTTCAGGCCGATCACGTGGTCTGGTACGCGCCGGCCAATCTGGGTTGGGATCTGGCGGCAACGGTTGCATCGAGCCCTGTGTCGACCCGGGTCTGCGATTCGCTGGACGCCATCATCGCGGACGTCAAAACCCGCGTTAAGCCCGGCACCCACGTGGTGATTATGAGTAACGGCGGCTTCGGTGGCCTGCACGGCAAACTGGCGGACGCACTGTGATGAGTGGCCCGGAACGCATTACCCTGGCCGTGACCGGTGCATCGGGCATGCCTTACGCATTGCGCCTGCTCGATTGCCTGGTGCGCGAAGACCGTGAAGTCCATTTCCTGATCTCCAAGGCCGCGCAGTTGGTCATGGCGACCGAAACCGACGTCAACCTGCCACCCAAGCCGCAGGCCATGCAGACGTTCCTGACCGAATACACTGGGGCAGCTGCCGGGCAGATCCGCGTGTATGGCAAGGAAGACTGGATGTCGCCGGTGGCGTCGGGGTCCGGCGCTCCGGCAGCGATGGTGGTGGTGCCCTGTTCCACGGGCACGCTGTCAGCCATTGCCACGGGCGCGTGCAACAATTTGGTCGAGCGGGCGGCAGACGTAACGCTCAAAGAACGTCGCCAGTTGATCCTGGTGCCGCGCGAAGCGCCGTACTCCAGCATTCATCTGGAAAACATGCTCAAGCTGTCGAACATGGGCGCCATCATCTTGCCGGCGTCGCCAGGGTTTTATCATCAGCCGCAGACTATTGATGACCTCGTGGATTTCATGGTTGCGCGCATTCTTAACCTGCTCAATATCCCGCAGGACATGCTCCCGCGTTGGGGCGAGCACCATGTGGGCGGCGATGAGTAAAGCCTTGTTGGGCGTGTTGATGCTCATGCACATCGGCGGTTGCGCCAGCGTTCGCACGTTGGATGCCGCCAAGCCTGGTGCGCCGGTGGTGTATTCGGGCACGCGACTCGATTGGTATGCATTGCAAGGCGGCTGCTGTGCGCAGGACCGATTTGGCGCCCAGGCCCCGCATTATCCGGGGCTGGACCTGCCTGCCAGTGCATTGCTCGATACGCTATTGCTGCCGTTGTCGGTGCTGACCGTGCTGGGCGTCGGGGTTCAGGCCAATGGCGGGCTATAGCGGATTACTTGCCCAGCTTTCTCAGTTCGTCGGATTCAACCACCCGCACGTCCTTCTGCTCTTCGAGCGCCAGGCGCCACAGCGCCCGGGCCAGGTCACAGGCTTCAATGCCGTGATACTTGCCCGGGATCAGTTTTGAGAACAAACCTGCAATTTTCTCTGCTGGCCGTTCGTCCAGGCGTTCGCCGATGAGCAGCGATGGGCGGGCAATGGTCAGTTGAGGCCATCCCTGCGCGCGCAAGGATTGCTCCATCTCACCTTTGACCCGGTTGTAGAAAATGGACGACTCCGGGTCTGCGCCAATTGCACTGATGACGATCAAATGCCTGGCGCCCATTTCACGCGCGCGTTTGCCAAAAGCCACGACCATGTCGTGATCCACGGCGCGAAAGGCTTCTTCGGAGCCAGCCTGCTTGATGGTGGTCCCCAGGCAACAGAACGCCACCTCGACCTCGCCACTGAGCAGGGGCAAAAAGGCTTCGGGTTCGCCGACCGGGTTCTCAAGGCGCGGGTGGGCGGCCAGCGGTTTGCGCGAGGGGGCGAGTACGCGTACTACCGTAGGTTCGTTGAGCACACGGTCGAGTAAATGTTCACCGGTCAGGCCGGAGGCACCCGCTATCAGGATGTGCTGAGGCGTCAGGTACATGCGAAATCTCCCTTGATACATTCAGCTTAGTCACTCTGGGCGTCCATGCTGTTCCATCGGATTAATACAACGCTTGCCGCGCTTGTTGCTCACGCAGGCGCTGCCAGTGGTTCAGGACGCCTTTCGGTGCCCAGATTTGAGGTGCGGATGCATCGAAATTGTCGGCCTGTTCGCGCTCGGCCACGTATTGCTTGGCCAGTGTGAACGCTTGCTGCAGGTCGTCGGTCTGGTTCAGGGCCTGAGCGAACAGGGCGTTGCCGAAGTAGGTGAAGTCGGCTTCTTCCGAGCAGCCAAACGAAACCTTGTCAGCGTCGGAAGCGGTCATGATCAAGGTTTTTTCATCCTTGAGCGCCGGTATGAATCCGCCCGAGTAGCAGGCAGAAATCACAATGATCTTGTCGCGATGCTTCAACGGGGCAAGCGCGGCGGCCAACTCCTCGGCGGGCAGGTCTGCCAGTTCAAGGCGCGGCTGGTCGAGCACCAGTTCGTGATCGTGGGTGCCGTGGCTGGTCAGGTAGATGAACACCAAGTCTTCCGGGCCCGTGCGCTCGGCCAGGGTCTTGGCGGCACGGTGCAGGTTTTCACGGGTGGCCATGGGGCGATCCATCAAGTGGTCGCGATGGTTGACCAGGCTGATGTTGCCGCGGCTGCCGAAACGGCTGGTGAGCATGTCGCTGACGTAATCGGCTTCACGCAGAAAGACGCTTTGCTTGCCGTCGCCGCCCAGCACCAGGCTGTACAGCTCTACCGCCGGGGTGGTGTGTGGAACCGCTTTGAGGGCCTGGTCAAGCAACTTGCCCTGATTGAGCAGGCCCAGTTCAAGCGGGTCCGGCAGCAGCTCGCCTTTTTCGTCGCGCACGCGCAGCCCGTTGATCCAGTAGCCTTTCTCGACCGAGCCGTCGCTCAGCGTCAGGGTGCCATAGCCCTGATACGTGTCATTGGCGAAATCACCGACATAGCGGCTGCCATCGGCCATGTTGAGCTGGCCGGGACCATTGAAGCGCCATTCGTTGAATTGGCCGCGGTAGTGGCTGCCATCAACGCCGATGAACTCGCCTTTGCCGGTCAGCGCGCCGTCCTTGAACTCACCGATCCACACGTCGCCGTCAGCGTTTTCGAAGCGGCCCTTGCCGTTGAGCTGGTTGTCCTTGAACTCGCCTTCGTATTGATCCCCTTCGGCACTATTAAAAATGCCATTGCCTTCGAGCTGGCCATTGACAAAGGTGCCGGTGAATTCGTTGCCGCTGGCATCGCTGCGCTTGCCTTCGCCATGGGGTTTGCCGTGGGCAAACTGGCCCTGATACTCGCTGCCATCCTCCAGTTCCAGGTGGCCGAAGCCGGAAAACTGGTCATCTTTGAAGTCGCCGCGATAGCTCATGCCGCCTTGTTTGAGGGTGCCTTCACCTTCGCGGCGGCCTTGTTTGAAGCCGCCGACGTAGTCGCTGTCGTGGGTGGTCAGGCTGCCTTGTCCGTTGTACAGGCCACCCTCGAATTTGCCGCGGTACACGTCCCCATTGCTGGCGTGCCATTCGCCCTGGCCCTGAAACACCCCATTGCTGAATTCCCCCGCGTACCAATTGCCGTTCGGGTAGTCGATGCGGCCTTGGCCCTGCAACAGACCATTGACCACTTCGCCGCGGTAGCGCCCGCCATCAGGCAGGCGAGCGTCCGGGGGCAACAGCGATTCGCCGTCACCGCAGGCCGTCAGCAGCAACGTCAGAGCAAGGGGTACAAATGGGCGCATGGCAGGATCCGAAAAGTTAGGCCTGCGAGTATGCCGCAGCAATGGAAGCCGCTCTATAGGGCGACATGAAACATCCTGTGATATTCCCGAAGGCCCCTGCCTTTAGCCAAGCCAGGCTGTGGTGAGCGTGCTTATAATGCGGCGCAAAAAAAGATCGCTGGAGATGAGAGATGTTGTTACGCGGCCTGACCTGGCTGGTGCTGTTTCAATTGCTCGGCACTGCCCTCAATCACTTGTTCATCCCTGTGCTGCCCGGCCCGATCATCGGGTTGTTGCTGCTTTTGGTCTTTCTGATCGTGCGCGGTGAAGTCAGCGAGCCCTTGAGTCAGG
Organism: Pseudomonas sp. WS 5078; assembly: GCF_012985745.1. Taxonomy (NCBI): domain Bacteria; kingdom Pseudomonadati; phylum Pseudomonadota; class Gammaproteobacteria; order Pseudomonadales; family Pseudomonadaceae; genus Pseudomonas; species Pseudomonas sp. WS 5078. The sequence continues at coordinate 97,294 of NZ_JAAQWX010000006.1, forward strand.
CGGCCAGCGGTCTGTTGCGCTATCTCCCGTTGCTGCTGGTGCCACCGGCGGTGGGCGTGATGGTTTACGCCAGTGATATTGCTGCCGATTTTTGGGCGATTGTTGGCGCGCTGGTGCTGTCGCTGCTGTTGTCGATGGCGTTCGTGGGTGTGCTGATGCAGCGTTTGCTCAAGCGTCATCAAGCGCCGGAGGAGCGGCCATGACCTTGGAATGGCAAGGCGCATGGCAGGCTGTGATCCATCATCCGCTGTTCGGCATTGGCATTACCCTGGGTGCCTATCAGATGGTGCTGGCGGCTTTTGAGAAAACCCGCTGGATTTTCCTGCAACCGGTATTGGCTTCGATGCTGCTGGTTATCGGTGTGCTGCTCAGTTGTGGCCTGAGCTACGACGAATACCGCAAAAGCACCGATATTCTGAGCATCCTGCTGGGGCCGGCCACTGTGGCGCTGGCCGTGCCGCTGTACTTGAACCTGCGAAGAATCCGGCAACTGTTCTGGCCCATCTTTACTACGCTGGTGATTGGGGGTGTGTTTGCCACCGGTCTCGTGGTGGTGTTGGGCTGGTGGTTCGGCACCGAGCACATGGTGCTGATGACGCTGGCGCCCAAGTCGGTGACCTCGCCGATTGCCATGCTGGTGGCGGAGCAAATCGGCGGTGTCGCAGCACTGGCGGCGGTGTTTGTGCTGATTACCGGGGTCATTGGCGCGATTGCCGGGCCGGGCTTGCTTAGCCTGCTGCATGTTCACAGCGCTGAAGCGCGGGGCATGGCGCTGGGCATGACGGCTCACGCAGTCGGGACGTCAGTGGCCTTGCAGGAAGGTGAAGAGTGCGGCGCCTTCGCGGCGTTGGCGATGAGTTTAATGGGTGTGGGCACGGCGGTATTTCTACCGTTGGCCGTCAGCCTCATGGTGTAAGGACGTAGACATGACATTGCCGTTGTTTCCTCTCAAGACTGTGCTGTTTCCCGGGTGTGTACTGGATCTGCAAATTTTTGAGGCGCGCTACCTCGACATGATTAGCCGTTGTATGAAGCAGGGGAGCGGCTTTGGGGTGGTGTGCATTCTGGAGGGTAGTGAAGTGGGCGATGCTCCCGAAGACATTGCACTCATCGGGTGCGAAGCGCTCATCCGCGATTTTCAACAGCAGGAGAACGGCCTGCTGGGCATACGGGTCGAAGGCGGGCGCCGCTTTGAAATTCTGAGCATGGACCTGCAGCGCGACCAGTTATTACAGGCCGACGTTGAATGGCTGGACGAGATCCCCGAACAACCCCTGGCGGACGAAGACCAAGACTTGCTGGCGCTGCTCAAAGCGTTGGCCGAGCACCCCATGGTGGCGGCGCTGAACATGAACCCTGACGTTGTGGGGCAGCAATCGCTGGCCAATCAACTGGCCTACTTGCTGCCTTTTGCCGAGGAAGACAAGCTTGAACTGCTGCAAGTCGATGATCCGCAGCAGCGTCTGGACGGTATTCAGGTGTTGCTGGACGAAATGCAGGGCGAGTATCAAGGCGAAACCTTGAATTGATCCCCGCCCTGCGTTTCAGCTGTCAATACGCGTAGCGCAGCAGCTCTTTGGACATGTGCGCCAACATAAAAAAGCCATACAACGCCATGCTGGCGGGCAGGATCAGCCACCAGACTTTCTGCGGTACGGGGCTTAATGGCATGTAGCGTTGACACAGGGCCAGACCGAAGGCATTGACCGTGATTGCCAACAACGCACCGGCCATGATGTCTGTTGGCCAGTGAGCGCCGAGGTACACCCGCGACATGGCGACGGTGATCGCCAGCAGGCATCCCAGCAATACCCACGTGATACGCATACGCTGCGGTTGCTCGCGCCCGGCAAGAATCGCCAACGCCACAAAGAACGCAAACGCGCCCGAGCTGTGGCCGCTGGGCATGCTGTAGCTGGTCAGCGGATCAACCAGTACGTCAGGGCGAACCCGGGCGAAAAACAGCTTGGTGGCGGTATTGGCCAGCGCTGTGAATAACGTCACCCCGCCGAAGAAAAACATCGCGCGCCATTGCCGGGTCAGCAACAGGATGATGCACACCAGTGCCGCCGCCAGAAACTGGGTGCGGAAGTTGCCGATTTGCGTCACCAGCACGGCGGCCATGTCCATGGTGCTGCTGCGATGTTCCTGCACCAGCGCAGAAATGCCCTGATCCAGCGCTGTCATGTACGGGTAGCCAGCGAACAACGCCAACAGAAGCGTCAGGCTCAGAGCACCGATCAGCAAGGTGGCCCTGGATTGACGCCGAATGCTGGCGTTGATGCTCAACCCCAACAAGGCCGCCAGCCCGACCGCGACTATCGCCGCTTGTGGCCAGAAGCCGTCAGGCAATGGCAAGCGGATGGCGGCCCCGGTCGCCCAGCCGGGCAGCAGGTACGCCACCGACCAGCCAATGCCGGCCAGCAGGCTGACGCCGATAAACCGCGGGATGGGCATGTCGCACATGCCTGCCACCATCGGCAACATGGGGCGTAGCGGGCCGATGAAGCGCCCCACCAGCAAACTGACGATGCCGTACTTGTGAAAGTAACCTTCGGCGCCGTTCATCCACTCGGGGTGAGTGCGCAGCAGCGGCAGGCGCCGAATATTCTGATGGAAGCGTCTGCCCAGCGCGTATGAGGCAACATCTCCCAGCAAGCCGCCGAGAAAGCCGAGCAATAACGTTTCGCCCAGGGACAAGGCGCCGCTGCCCGCCATAACGGCGATTGCAAACAACAGCACGGTGCCCGGCACAATAATCCCGGCAATGGCCAGGCATTCAACGCACGCCACAATAAATACCGCGAGGCCCAGCCACTGCGGGTTGGCTGTTAGCCAGCCAGTTACGCTATCGAGCCATGGGCCCATGTTTCAATTTCCTTTTGATCGTCGGTTAAGTCTTTTAAGCAGTGGCAATTACGCGTGATCCAGGATCACGTAGTCCTTGCCTTCAACCTGGCCGCGCCTCAACGGGTTGCGCGTGCAATACGCAGCGTAGTCAGCGTCGACAAAGCGGTACATCAGGTGTTCATCCCGCCCGTGGGGGATGCCCAGGCGCGTGGTTTGAATCACATGCGAGGGTTGTTGTGCGACGTCATCGACCCGTAAACGTTCGGGGTCGAAACATTTTGCATCCCATTCAGGCACTTTCAGGCCCAGCGCCTTGCACAGCAGGGTTTGCCCGGCGCAGAGCTTTTGGTCGGGGCGCGGTCGACCTTGAGTATCGGGGTTGTTGCGCTGCATGAGCGCCAGACTGTCCGGGCCTGATAAGTCGTCGACCCATGGGTAAGCCGATTTGATCAATACCGCATTGCCCGGGCCGTGGGCACTGAAGTTCAAGGAATCGCCGCCGCGAGCGTAGTACATATAAATGTGCCCGCCATCGAGAAACAGCGCCTTGCGCTTTTCGGTGTAGCCCAGCGAGGCATGGCTGCCTTTGTCGACGCAGTAATACGCTTCGGTTTCGATAATGCGCGCACTGAGCCACAGGCCGTTGACCCGGTGGCGGATGACCTTGCCCAAGAGTTCGCGGGCAACACGTTGAGCATCTCGGTCGAAAAAGGAATCCGGCAGCACGTTTGGCATCTTCAGGGCTATCACATCAGTGGCTAAAAGGGCGCAGATCATAGCAAGACCTGCTTAATTCGCGCTGAACACTGTGTATTTGTGGTCCATTTCGACCATCCGCCTGCCACCGCTGTGCGTAAGGCAGCATGATCGCTATAATCGGCCGCTTTCCTCTCTGCCAAGACCATTGAGACCATGACTGAGTCCGTTCTTGACTACATGACCCGCCTGGGTCGCGCTGCCCGTGAAGCTTCCCGTGTGATTGGCCGAGCCAGCACCGGGCAAAAAAACCGTGCCTTGCTGGCGGCTGCCGCTGCCCTGGACGCTGCGCGACCGGAACTGACTGCCGCCAATGAGCAGGATCTGGCGGCGGGTCGGGCCAATGGTCTTGAGCCTGCCATGCTGGAGCGCCTGGCGCTGACCCCTGCGCGCATCGACGGCATGATCGTCGGTCTGCGCCAGGTGGCCAGCCTGCCGGACCCGGTCGGCGCCATTCGTGACATGAGCTACCGCCCTTCGGGTATTCAGGTGGGCAAGATGCGCGTGCCGTTGGGCGTGGTCGGTATCATTTATGAGTCGCGCCCCAATGTGACCATCGACGCCGCGAGCCTGTGCCTGAAATCCGGCAATGCCACCATTCTGCGCGGAGGCTCCGAGGCGATTCACTCCAATCGGGCCATTGCAGCCTGTATCCAGCGAGGTCTGGCCGAGGCCGGTCTGCCGCCGGCGGTGGTGCAAGTCGTTGAAGTGACCGATCGCGCAGCGGTTGGTGCCTTGATTACCATGCCTGAATACGTGGACGTGATCGTGCCCCGTGGCGGCAAAGGCCTGATCGAGCGAGTCAGCCGTGATGCACGGGTGCCGGTCATCAAGCATCTGGACGGCATTTGCCATGTGTATGTCAGCGCCCATGCCGACCTGCCAAAGGCGCAACGTATTGCGTTCAACGCCAAAACGTACCGCTACGGCATTTGCGGGGCGATGGAAACACTGCTGGTGGATCAAGCCGTTGCGGCCGAATTTCTGCCCGCGATGGCTGAGCAATTTCGCGCCAAGGGCGTCGAACTGCGTGGTTGCGAGCGCACCCAGGCGCTGATTGACGTTGCGCCGGCCACAGAAGACGACTGGCACACCGAATATCTGGACGCGAAGTTGTCGATCCGCGTGGTCGACGGGCTGGACGCGGCGATTGAACACATCAACCACTATGGCTCCCATCACACCGACTCGATCGTCACCGAACATCAAGGCGACGCCCGGCGTTTCATGGCTGAAGTGGACTCCAGTTCGGTGATGCTCAACACCCCGACCTGCTTCGCGGATGGATTTGAATACGGATTGGGTGCGGAGATTGGCATTTCTACTGATAAGCTGCACGCCCGCGGCCCGGTGGGTCTCGAAGGTCTGACCTGCGAGAAGTACATTGTGGTCGGTGACGGACAACTGCGCGGTCAGGAGCCGGTGTGATTTGATCGACCTTGAAGCGTCCGCGCACGCAGCGAAGAACGACGCGTTACCCCGGCGCATAGGCGTCCTGGGTGGAACCTTCGATCCGGTGCACATCGGGCATTTGCGCGGCGCGCTGGAAGTCGCCGAGATGATGGAACTCGATGAGCTGCGTCTGACACCCAACGCCCGGCCGCCCCATCGCGACACGCCACAGGTGTCGGCGCATGATCGTCTGGCGATGGTCCAGTGCGCGGTTGAAGGAGTGGCTACGCTGGTGGTAGACGCCCGGGAACTGCAACGGGACAAGCCGTCCTACACCATTGACACCCTGGAACTGATGCGCGCCGAACTGGCCGCTGATGACCAGTTGTTTTTATTGCTGGGTTGGGACGCGTTTTGCGGCCTGCCCACATGGCACCGCTGGGAAGAGTTGCTCCAGCATTGCCATATCCTGGTGCTTCAGCGCCCGGATGCCGACAGCGAACCGCCGGATGCCTTGCGCAACCTGCTGGCAGCGCGCTCGGTAAGCGACCCGCTGGCCTTGAAAGGGCCGAGCGGACAGATTGCATTCGTCTGGCAGACACCGCTCGCGGTATCCGCCACCCAGATCCGTCAACTGCTGGCCAGCGGTAAGTCGGTACGTTATCTGGTGCCCGACGCGGTCCTGGCCTACATCGATGCGCACGGACTGTACCGTGCGTCGAACTGAAAAGGCGTGTTTCAAGGCGCGATTTGACGTGTATTGAAACACCCGAACATACGAGCAAAACGAGTTTTATATGACCAACAAAGATGTAAGCAAAGTTAAGCGCAAAGGCACGTTCAAGAGCGCACCCCTGCCTGAAAAAGCCCAGCCGACTGAAATCCTGAAAGGCGAAGAACTGGTCAAAGTGGCCGTGACGGCTCTGGAAGACGTCAAGGCTCAGGACATTCAAGTGATCGACGTGCGCGACAAGCACAGCATCACCGACTTCATGATCATTGCCACCGGTACGTCGAACCGTCAGATCGGCGCGATGCTGGACAAGGTTCGCGAAGCGGTCAAGGCACTGGGTGTCAAACCGTTGGGCGAAGAAGGCAAGGGCGACAGCGACTGGGTTCTGCTGGACATGGACGACGTGATCGTTCACATGATGACCGCCAGTGCACGTCAGTTCTACGACCTGGAGCGTCTGTGGGCCGGTGCGGAACAAAGCCGTGCAGGCAGCGCTGCTCACCACAGCCCGGAAAACACCCACGAGCATTTCCTCAAGCTCAACAAAGACCAAGAGTAAGGGTTAGCTGTGCGCCTGCGTTTGATCGCTGTCGGTTCGCGTATGCCTAAATGGGTGGAAGAAGGCTGGCATGAGTATGCCAAGCGTCTGCCATCCGAGCTGGCCCTTGAACTGGTAGAAATACCGCTCAATACCCGCGGCAAGAATGCCGACGTGGCCCGCTTCATCCGTCAGGAAGGCGAGGCCATGCTGGCCAAGGTCGGTCCGGGGGAGCGCATTGTCACGCTGGAAGTGCATGGCAAACCCTGGAGCACCGAGCAGCTGGCGGTCGAACTGGACCGCTGGCGCCTGGACTCGCGCACCGTGAACTTTATGGTCGGCGGCCCCGAAGGGCTGGCGCCGGAAGTCTGTGCACGTGCCGATCAGCGCTGGTCGCTGTCGCCGTTGACGTTGCCGCACCCGTTGGTAAGGATTCTGATTGGTGAGCAGTTGTATCGCGCCTGGACGGTTTTGTCCGGGCACCCTTATCACAAATAGTCAGCGTCCCGAATGTCTCAGCCAATTCGCCTCAAAGACCACGAGAAAGACGCACGTCTTGTGCGCAGCCGCGTCGTGGTCGGCGCAATTGTGGTGGTGGCGCTCATTTGTGCGCTGATTGCGCGTCTGTACTACTTGCAAGTCGTGCAGTACGAGTACCACTCGACCCTGTCTGAAAACAACCGGGTGCACGTGCAGCCGATCCCCCCGACACGCGGCCTGATTTTTGACCGCAACGGTGTGGTAATCGCGGACAACCGGCCCAGCTTCAGCCTGAGCATGACCCGCGAGCGTTCCGGTGACTGGCAGCAAGTGCTCGATGTGATTGTCGAGGTGTTGCAGCTCACGCCGGAAGACCGCGCCTTGTTCGAAAAGCGGATGCGGCAGGGGCGTAGGCCCTTCGAGCCGGTGCCCATTCTGTTTGAGCTCACTGAAGAACATATCGCCCGAATTGCCGTGAACCAGTTCCGCCTGCCCGGGGTTGAAGTGGTTGCGCAACTGGTACGTCACTACCCGCAGGGCGCGCACTTTGCGCATTCGGTGGGGTACATGGGGCGGATCAACGAGAAAGAACTTAAAACCCTCGATCCGGTGAATTACAGCGGCACCCATCACATTGGTAAAACCGGCATCGAGCGCTTCTATGAAGCTGAGCTGCACGGTCAGGTGGGTTACGAAGAGGTCGAGACCAACGCCCGCGGCCGCGTGTTGCGCGTGCTCAAGCGAACGGACCCGATTCCCGGCAAAGACATCGTGCTCAGCCTCGACATCAAATTGCAGGAAGCTGCCGAGGAAGCGCTGGCCGGGCGTCGTGGCGCCGTGGTGGCGTTGAATCCGAATACCGGCGAAGTCCTGGCGATGGTCAGTCAGCCGAGCTTCGACCCCAACCTGTTTGTCACCGGTATCAGCTTCAAGGCATATGCCGAATTGCGCGATTCGATCGACCGTCCGCTGTTCAATCGCATCTTGCGCGGGCTTTACCCGCCGGGTTCGACCATCAAGCCTGCGGTGGCGATTGCCGGACTCGACAGCGGTGTGATTACCGGTGCTTCACGGGTCTACGACCCTGGCTACTACATGCTGCCCAATTACGATCACAAGTACCGTAACTGGAACCGCAGCGGTGATGGCTATGTGGACTTGGACACGGCGATCATGCGTTCCAACGACACCTACTTTTATGACCTCGCCCACAAGCTGGGGATTGATCGTCTGTCGTCGTACATGAATCAGTTTGGTATCGGCCAGAAAGTCTCGCTCGACATGTTCGAAGAGTCCGCCGGTCTGATGCCGTCCCGCGAGTGGAAGCGGGCGACGCGGCGCCAGGCATGGTTCCCGGGCGAAACCCTGATTCTGGGGATCGGCCAGGGCTACATGCAGTCCACACCCCTGCAACTGGCCCAGGCCACGGCACTGATTGCCAGCAAGGGCAAATGGATCCGTCCGCACCTGGCCAAGACCATTGAAGGCGTACCGCCCGTTGACCCGAACCCGATGCCCGACATCGTGCTGCGTGACCCGTCCAACTGGGCCAAGGTCACCCACGGCATGCAGCAAGTGGTGCATGGCGCACGTGGGACGGCGCGGGTGGCGGGCGTTGGTGCGCAATACCTGATCGCTGGCAAGAGTGGTACGGCGCAGGTGGTGGCGATCAAGCAGGGCGAAAAATATGACCGTTCCAAAGTTCAGGAGCGCCATCGCGACCACGCGTTGTTCGTAGGCTTTGCCCCGGCTGACAACCCGCAGATTGCGGTCTCGGTCATGATTGAAAACGGTGAGGCGGGCAGCCGCGTCGCGTCGCCGGTCGTGCGCAAGGTCATGGATGCCTGGTTGCTGGATGCAGAAGGCAAGCTCAAACCTGAGTACGCCAGCCCTTCAAAGGCGGAGGTTACGGCCCGTGATGAGTAATTTTGATCGCATGCTCTCCAGTGAGGATGTGATGCGTCGACGTGCCTCGCTGTTGCAGCGTTTGCACATTGATGGCCCGCTGCTGATTTTGCTGTTGACCCTGGCGGCCGGCAGTCTGTTTGTTCTGTACTCCGCCAGCGGCAAGAGTTGGGACCTGCTGAGCAAGCAGGCCACTTCGTTTGGTATCGGCCTGGTGTCAATGTTCATCATTGCTCAGCTTGAGCCCCGCTTCATGGCACGCTGGGTGCCGATTGGCTACCTGATCGGCGTGTTGTTGCTGGTGGTGGTGGACGTCATGGGCCACAACGCCATGGGCGCTACGCGCTGGATCAACATTCCGGGGGTGATCCGCTTCCAGCCTTCGGAGTTCATGAAGATCCTGATGCCAGCGACCATCGCCTGGTACCTCTCCAAGCGCACGCTGCCGCCCCAACTCAAACACGTGGCAATCAGCCTCATGCTGATTGGCGTGCCCTTTGCGCTGATTGTGCGTCAGCCCGACCTCGGCACTGCGCTGCTGGTACTGGCCGGCGGCGCGTTTGTACTGTTCATGGGCGGCCTGCGCTGGCGCTGGATTCTCAGCGTGCTGGCGGCCACGGTCCCGGTCGCTGTGGCCATGTGGTTTTTCGTGATGCACGACTACCAGAAGCAGCGCGTATTGACCTTCCTGGACCCTGAAAGCGATCCGCTGGGCACCGGCTGGAACATCATTCAATCCAAGGCCGCCATCGGCTCAGGCGGCGTGTTTGGCAAAGGCTGGTTGCTGGGCACCCAGTCGCACCTGGACTTCCTGCCCGAAAGCCACACCGACTTCATTATCGCGGTCATGGGCGAAGAGTTCGGCTTGGTGGGCATTTGTGCCTTGCTGCTGATTTACCTGTTGTTGATCGGTCGCGGCCTGGTGATTACGGCCCAGGCGCAGACGCTGTTCGGTAAATTGCTGGCGGGCAGCCTGACCATGACGTTTTTTGTTTATGTTTTCGTCAACATCGGTATGGTCAGTGGCCTGTTGCCGGTGGTGGGCGTGCCATTGCCGTTCATTAGCTACGGCGGAACTTCGCTCGTGACGCTGCTGTCAGCGTTTGGGGTTTTGATGTCGATCCACACACATCGCAAGTGGATCGCGCAAGTTTGATTAAGGTGAAGAATTCAATGCAAGTAATGCGTGGCTGGGCTGCTCGATACGCGTCCTGGGTAGGCCTGTTGGGTCTGTTCGGGGCGGCGCAAAGCGCAGTGGCCGGCGACTATGAAGGCTCGCCCCAAGTGGCTGAATTTGTCGGTGAGATGACCCGCGATTACGGGTTCGCCGGTGAACAGCTGATGGACGTATTCCGTGAGGCTCAGCGCAAGCAGAGCATCCTGGACGCCATTTCGCGCCCGGCCGAGCGCGTCAAACAGTGGAAGGAATACCGCCCGATCTTCATTTCGGATGCCCGCGTGGCACGTGGTGTCGATTTTTGGCGTGAGCACGAAGCCGCGCTGGCCCGCGCCGAGCAGGAATATGGCGTACCGGCGCAAGTGATTGTGTCGATTATCGGCGTTGAAACCTTCTACGGCCGCAACACGGGCAGCTACCGGGTGATCGACGCGTTGTCGACGCTGGGCTTCGATTACCCGCCGCGTGCTGAGTTCTTCCGCAAAGAGCTGCGCGAATTTTTGCTGCTGGCCCGCGAGGAACAGGTTGATCCGCTGACCCTCAAAGGTTCGTACGCCGGAGCAATGGGTTTGCCGCAGTTTATGCCGAGCAGCTTCCGCGCCTATGCCGTGGACTTTGATAACGACGGCCACATTAATATCTGGAGCAACCCGGACGACGCCATTGGCAGTGTGGCCAGCTACTTCAAGCGCCATGGTTGGGTCGCGGGGGAGCCGGTGGTGATTCGCGCCGATGTCCAGGGTGATAGCGCAGACCAAGGCCTGACCCAGGGTATTGAGCCTGTGAAAACAGTCGGGGAGTTGCGAGCGCTGGGGTGGTCGAGTCATGATGCGCTGCGTGACGACATGCCGGTCACCGCTTTCCGTCTCGAAGGCGATAACGGCCCTGAATACTGGATGGGCCTGAAGAATTTTTATGCGATTACGCGTTACAACCGTAGCGTGATGTACGCCATGGCAGTGCACCAACTGTCCGACCTGCTGGTTCAAGCACGGGGCAACAAGTAATGCCGTTTCTAGCGATCCGTACACCCTTGAAAGTCGCTGCCTGCGCCGCCGTCGCGTTGCTGGTGGTGAGTTGTTCCAGCAGTCGCTCTACCGCGCCGCAGCAAAAGTCGGCCCCTGTGGTGCGCGCCACCCCCGGTCTGGATATCAACCGGGCGCACAAGGACGGCGCACCGTGGTGGGACGTAGACGTCTCGCGTATCCCGGACGCGACGCCAACCCTGCACACCGGACCGTACAAGGCCAACCCGTATACCGTGCTGGGTAAAACCTATTTCCCGATGCAAGAATCCAAGACATACGTGGCCTCGGGCACGGCGTCCTGGTACGGCACCAAGTTTCACGGTCAGAACACCGCCAATGGCGAGGTGTATGACCTGTACGGCATGAGCGCAGCGCACAAAACCTTGCCGCTGCCCAGCTACGTCAAAGTGACCAATCTGGACAACGGTAAAGCCGTGGTGCTGCGGGTTAATGACCGTGGCCCGTTCTATTCGGACCGTATCATCGACTTGTCCTACGCAGCGGCCAAAAAGCTCGGTTATGCCGAAACCGGAACGGCGCGCGTCAAGGTGGAAGGCATCGACCCGCAACAATGGTGGGCGCAGCGCGGTCGACCTGCGCCGTTGATGCTCAATGAGCCGAAAATGGCCCAGAATGCGCCGGGCCCTACCATCGCCACCGGCAAGGTGGAGCAATGGACGCCGCCTGCGCAGCAGCACGCTACTGATGTCGTGCCAGTGCCGCGTATGGCTGGCGGTCAGGGCACGTACTTGCAGGTCGGCGCCTTTGCCAACCCGGATGCTGCAGAGTTGCTTCGTTCCAAGCTCAGTGGCATGGTCAGTGCCCCCGTATTTATCAGCTCGATTGTGCGCAATCAGCAGACCTTGCACCGTGTGCGGCTGGGGCCGATTGCCTCGGCCGGCGAAGTACAGCAAGCGCAAAACAGCGTGAGACTGGCCAATCTGGGCCAGCCAAGCGTTGTGACATCGGATCAGTAACACTGATTAACGCGTTGGGCCCTGAAGGTTTGGGGCTCAAACGCAGTTGCAGCGACAAAGAACAAAAGCCCTGCGAGGGGGTGCCTGCAACTGAATACGCGACAGCCTCTATAACAGGGCTGTCAGAACAGTTTTGCCCGCGAGGGTAAGTTTCCATCAACAATTTCGAGAGACGGATGAACATCACCACCTTTGCCAAACGCCTGTGCCTGCTTGTCCCGCTGATCATTACGCCTGCCGCCTGGGCAGCCGAAATGATGCCGTCGCCGCCACAGCTTGCCGCCAAATCCTACGTGCTGATGGATGCCAATAGTGGCAACGTGCTGGTTGAGAACAATGGCGACCAGCGCCTGCCCCCAGCCAGCCTGACCAAACTGATGACCGCGTACATTGCGACGCTGGAAATCCGTCGTGGCCAGATCGGTGAGAACGACCCGGTCACCGTCAGCGAGAACGCCTGGCGCACCGGTGGTTCGCGCATGTTCATCAAGGTCGGCTCCCAAGTGTCGGTCAGCGATCTGCTGCACGGGATCATCATTCAGTCGGGTAACGACGCCAGTGTTGCATTGGCTGAACACATTGCCGGCAGTGAAGATGCGTTCGCGGACCTGATGAACAAGACCGCCGCCGAGCTGGGCATGACCAATAGCCACTTCATGAACCCGACCGGTCTGCCAAACCCTGAGCACTATTCGTCGGCGCATGACATGTCGCTGCTGGCCCGCGCGATCATCCACGAAGACCCCACTCACTACGCGATCTACTCGCAGAAAGAGTTCTTCTGGAATGGCATCAAGCAGCCTAACCGCAACCTGTTGCTGTGGCGCGACAAGACGGTTGACGGCCTGAAAACCGGTCACACCGACGAAGCGGGCTACTGCATGGTGTCTTCGGCAGTACGTGACGGCATGCGTTTGATTGCCGTGGTGTTTGGCACCAACAGCGAAGCGGCCCGTGCGGCCGAAACGCAAAAACTGCTGACCTACGGTTTCCGCTTCTTCGAAACCCAGACCTTCTATCAAAAAGGCACCGAGCTGGCGCAAGCTCCCGTCTGGAAAGGCACCACCAGCCAGGTCAAAGCCGGTCTGGCCAACGACCTGACCCTGACCCTGCCTAAAGGCCAATTGAAAAAGCTGGCCGCGAGCATGACCATGAACCCGCAACTGATGGCGCCTATCGCCAAAGGTGACGTGATCGGTAAGGTTGAAGTCAAACTCGACGATAAAGTTGTTCACAGTGCGGACTTGATCGCACTTGAGCCGGTTGAGGAAGGTGGCATTTTCCGCCGCGTGTGGGATAGCATCCGTCTATTCTTCTACGGGTTGTTCAACTGATTGCACCCACCTGTGTGACCCTGCGCTTACCCCGCGCGGGGTCATGTCTGTAGTTCCGGGCTTACGAGGCCAATACGCCATGAGCGATAACGAAGTAAAGGCGCCAAAGATCGAATTTCCTCAAACCGATTACCCGATTAAGGTGATCAGTGACACCGGTGTGGGCAACAAGGACAAAATCCTCGTGATCGTGAAAAAACACGCGACGATCAACGATGATCGTGTTGACGAGCGCCAGAGCACCAACGGCAAGTACACCACCATCCAGTTGCACATTGTGGCCACGGATCAAGACCAGCTGTACAACATCAACAGCGAACTGCGGGCCACCGGCTTCGTTCACATGGTGTTGTGATGTCGCGGGCCCTGGGTTTTCGCGAGTTGTCGTTGCTGGACTACGAGCCCACATGGCAGGCGATGCAACGTTTCACCGACCAGCGCAAAGACCGGCCCGAGACGCAAGACGAAATCTGGCTGGTGGAGCATCCGCCGGTATTTACCCAGGGGCAGGCCGGCAAGGCCGAGCATTTGCTGTTACCGGGTGATATTCCGGTGGTCAAATCGGATCGCGGCGGCCAGGTGACGTATCACGGGCCTGGCCAGTTGGTCGCTTACCTGATGCTGGACGTGCGGCGTCTGGGCTTTGGGGTCCGCGAACTGGTCAGCCGGATGGAGCGCTGCCTGATCGAGCTGCTCGCCAGTTATGGCGTCAGTGCCGAGGCCAAGCCCGATGCGCCGGGGGTTTATGTGAATGGCGCGAAAATCGCCTCATTGGGCCTGCGGATCCGCAATGGCTGCTCTTTCCATGGCCTGGCCCTGAATGTGGACATGGACCTGGAACCGTTTCGACGGATTAACCCCTGTGGATACGCGGGGCTGGCGATGACCCAGTTGCGTGACCATACAGGCCCGATTGAATTTGCCGAGGTGCGTGCCCGGCTGCGTGCGCAGCTCGTCAAACACCTCGACTATGCTGAGCAGACGACCCTGACGGGCGGAATCGATTGATATGACTACTGCGCAAGACGCTGTTGAAACCCTGATCCCTACGCTGGACATCTCTGAACGTGCAGCCCGCGCCAGCGAGGCCCGTTCCAAGGTTGAGACCGGCGTCAAACTGCGCGGTGCCGAAAAGGTTGCGCGTATCCCGGTCAAAATCATTCCGACCACCGAGTTGCCGAAAAAGCCTGACTGGATTCGTGTACGCATCCCGGTTTCGCCGGAAGTCGACCGTATCAAGCAACTGCTGCGCAAACACAAACTGCACAGCGTCTGCGAAGAAGCGTCCTGCCCGAACCTGGGAGAGTGCTTCTCGGGCGGTACTGCCACCTTCATGATCATGGGCGATATCTGCACCCGTCGCTGCCCGTTCTGTGACGTGGGCCATGGTCGACCGAAGCCTCTGGACGTCAATGAGCCTGAAAGCCTGGCCATCGCCATTGCTGACCTGGGCTTGAAGTACGTAGTCATCACCTCGGTAGACCGTGACGACCTGCGTGACGGCGGCGCTCAGCATTTTGCTGATTGCATCCGCGAAATCCGCAAGCTGTCACCCAACGTCCTGCTTGAAACCCTGGTGCCCGATTACCGTGGCCGTATGGACGTAGCCCTGGACATCACGGCCGCCGAGCCGCCTGACGTGTTCAACCACAACCTCGAGACCGTACCGCGCTTGTACAAGGCTGCGCGTCCGGGCTCGGATTACCAGTGGTCGTTGACATTGCTGCAGCGCTTCAAACAAATGATGCCGCATATCCCGACCAAATCCGGCCTGATGCTGGGCCTGGGCGAAACCGATGAAGAAGTCATCGAAGTGATGAAGCGCATGCGTGAGCACGATATCGACATGCTGACTCTTGGCCAGTATCTGCAACCGTCGCGCAGCCACTTGCCGGTTCAGCGTTTCGTGCACCCTGACACCTTTGCCTGGTTCGCTGAGGAAGGTTACAAAATGGGTTTCAAAAACGTTGCTTCCGGACCGCTGGTTCGTTCGTCGTACCACGCGGATGAGCAGGCCAAACTGGTCAAAAACATGCTGGTCAGTGAGTGACTCCATGAATAGCCGGTTCACCGCGCAGGTGTCTTACAAGGCTCACTGCGCGGTGCCCGCGCTGCGTGCTGGCGGGGTGATCGGCCTGATCGCCCCGGCAGGCCCCGCCGAACTCGATCTTCACCTTGCCACCCAATGGATACAGGCACGCGGTTATCAACTGCGGGTCTTTCCGGGGGTATGGGAAAAAGACGGTTACCTGGCGGGCGCTGATACCACCCGACTGCAGGACCTGCACGACGCCTTTGCAGATGACTGCATTGACGCGATTTTATGCATGCGCGGCGGCTATGGCAGCCCGCGTTTACTCGATGGCATCGACTTCGAGTGCCTTAAGCGCCATCCCAAACCGTTTATCGGCTACAGCGACATTACGGCGCTGCACCTGGCAATCACCCGTTATGCAGGCTTCGTGACTTTTCACGGGCCGATGCTTAATGCCGACTTGTTGGGCAATAAACAGGCGCCGACTGAAACCTCACTGCTGGACATGATCAGTGGCCGACAAGCCGCCGTTTTGACCCATCCCGCCGCCTTTGCGTTGACCACCGTGGCGCCGGGTGTGGCCAGTGGGCGATTGCTGGGCGGCAACCTGGCCATGATCTGCGGCACGCTTGGCACCGCATTCGAGCTGGACGCAGACGGCATCATTTTGTTCATTGAAGACGTTAACGAACCGCTGTACCGGATTGATCGTTTGCTGACCCAGTTGCGGCTGGCAGGCAAGTTGGCACAGGTTCGGGGCGTATTGGTGGGGGATGTGGCCGGGGTGGACCCTCAGGCGTTGATGCGACTGATCGGGCAGGAACTGGGGCCTCTGGGTATCCCAGTACTCGCTGGTTGGCGCAGCGGGCATTGCGACCCGAACCTGACCTTGCCAATGGGCGCGCACGTGCGTCTGGATGCAGATAAACAGCAGTTGGTGTTAGAGCAGGACGTCGTTTCCATCGCGCCGTGACCCTCTCCCTGGGGGAGAGGGTCGGCCTGAAAGCCGCTTATTGTTGGCGCAAACTCTCCAGCAACTTGTGCGAAGGGTAGCCATCAGCGGGCCAGCCCAGCGCTTGTTGCGCGCTGCGAATCGCCTTGCGGGTATTTGCCCCGATAATGCCGTCAGCCTTGCCTGCGTCGTAATTGCGGTTGCTCAGTAACGTTTGCAGCTCGACGCGTTCGCTGCGGCTGAGTGGGCGCTCATCTTTAGGCCAATCACCTTTGATGACGCCACCGCCATTAAAGCGCTCAGACAGCAGGCCCACAGCCAGCGCATAAGATGAAGAGTTGTTGTAGCGCAGGATGGCACGGAAGTTATCCAGCACTAAAAATGCCGGTCCCCTGTACCCGGCGGGCAGCAACAAAGTGGCGCTCAGTTGTTCTGAGCCGCTTGCAGTCACAGGCACCTGAACCCCAAGCACCTGCCATTCGCTGACACTTTTACGCACCGTGCCGTCCGCCAATGCGTAGTCAAACCCGCTCGGCAGGTCGACTTCAAACCCCCAAGGCTGGCCTTGTTTCCAGCCGGAGCTTTGCAGGTAGTGGGCCGTGGAGGCCAGCGCGTCTGCCGAACTGTTCCAGATATCCCGACGACCATCGCCGTCGAAATCCACCGCATGGGTTTCATAGGTGGTGGGGATGAATTGGGTCTGGCCCATAGCCCCGGCCCATGAGCCGAGCATTTTCTCGGGCGAGATATCGCCTTCTTGAATGATCTTCAGCGCAGCGATCAGTTGGCTTTGGGCGAACTCCGGGCGGCGACCTTCATACGCCAGTGTGGCCAGGGAGCGGATCACCGATTTGTTGCCTTGAAAGGTACCGAAGTTACTTTCCATGCCCCACACCGACACCAGTGCCTGACGATCAACACCGTAGCGCTGTTCGATACGGGTCAGCAGCTCGGCATTTTGCTCCAGCAATCGCTGGCCATTGCGCACGCGCAGCGGAGAAAGGGCGCCGTCGAGGTATTCCCACACCGGGCGGCTGAATTCGGGCTGGCTACGGTCAGCCTTGATGACACCCATGTCGGGGGTGATGTCTTTGAAGGCGTTATCGAAAACCAGCGGGTTGATCCCGGCCTTCAGGGCTTGCGCACGGAAGTTGGCTTGCCATTCGCTGAAGCTTTGGGCGGGCTGGATTTCAAGGTTGTCTGCAACTGGCGCGCTGGTAATCACCGCGGGCGCGGGAGGCGTCACAGGCAGGGGTTGAGCATCGGCTGCGGTGGGTTTCTCTGCGCAGGCGACTAAAAGGATGACGCTGGAAGCAGCAATCAGTTGGCGCATCGGCCAACGGCGTTTATGACTTAAGGGCATGCGCAGGTCCAGGTAATGCGAATCAGATGCAGACCTTAACATTCCCGCCGTCAGGCAGCCAGAAAGTAAAAAGCCTCCCGGTCTCTCGACTGGAAGGCTTCGCGGCGGTAGCTGCCTTTGCCTTTGGCGGGGCGTTCCTGACGGCTGCGGAACAAGGGTTGGGCGACGATGGATTTGGCCTTGTTGGGGCGCTTGCTCATGGCAATGATTCTCGCTGGGTTGAACAAGCGCAAATCATCGGCCAGATTGTTTGATCTGTCCAGCGGGTGTTACGTGCGGGCGTTGACAGGCACCTGGGTGCTTTTACAGCGGCTACCTAGAGCAGTTGGTTATTCCGCTGGCAAATTCAGACGTTGCCCACACATCAGCAGCGCTAATCGGCTGAGGCTGCTCCAGGCAGAGCCTGCGGCTTGCCCCTTGATCTGTGCATCGATGCGTTGCGCGTCCATCAACAGTTGCGCCCAGCGCTGCGCCGAATAACGTTGCAGGGCTTTGCTCATCAGCGGTTTACGCTTGTCCCACACGGGCGGGCGTGCCTGGCTGAACGCCTTGTCCAACGGAGTGCCCTGGCTGTATTGCAGGGCAATGTTGGCCAAGACCCGTAGCTCGCGAGCCAGCGCCCAAAGGATCACAGGTGGCTCGACGCCTTCACCGCGCAAGCCTTCCAGCATGCGCAACGCATGGGCTGCCTCACCGTTGAGCACCGCGTCCACCAGCCCGAACACATCAAAACGGGCGCTGTCGGCTACCGCGGCTTGCACGGTCTCGACAGTGATCTGGCCATCTTCAGCCATGAGTTTGAGCTTTTCGATTTCCTGAGCGGCTGCCAGCAAGTTGCCTTCCACCCGTGCGGCAATCAGTTCCACTGCATCATGGGTCGCCGCCAGTCCTGCCTGCGACAGTCGCTGACGAATCCATTGGGGCAATTGATTCGCGTCCACCGGCCAGATCTGTACGAACTGAGTGTGGGCGCCTTCAATCAGCGCCTTGCCCCATTTGGTTTTCTGCGCGCTGCCATCGAGTTTTGGCAGGCTGATCAGCAGCAGGGTGTCTTCTGCGGGGCGCGAGCAATATTCGATGAGGGCTGCTGCGCCTTTGTCGCCGGGCTTGCCGGACGGCAATCGCAACTCTAGCAAGCGTTTTTCAGCGAACAACGACATGCTTGCGCCTGCCTGCAGCAACGAGCCCCAGTCGAAACTGGCGTCGGCACTGAATACTTGACGCTCATCAAACCCTTGTTGGCGGGCGTTGCTGCGGATGGCGTCTGCGGCTTCCTGACACAGCAGCGGGTCGTCGCCGCTGATGATGTAGACGGGCGACAGGCTGCCTTGCAGGTGTTTGGCGAGTTGGGCGGGGGCGAGTTTCATAGGGCTTGATAGATGACGGGGCGCCTGAGCGCCCCGCATACTTTATTGCTCAGGGACTTCGAGGGGCGACTGCTGAGGGATCGCATCTTGCGCCTGACGTGCAGCTTCGATGGCCTGGGCTTCAGCCTTGGCTTTCTCATCAGCCACTTGTTGCAGCTTGGCCAGTTGCTCAGGAGTCAGTTGCTCCAGGCGCAGCACCATCTGTTGCACCAGCTCGCGACGCATTTCAGTGTTGACCATGGCCGCTTCCTGGCCAGAACCGGTGATGTTGCTGCTGTCTTGCAGGTAGACCTTGTGCACTTCGATCTTGTTGTTGAGCAACGGCAAGTTGTGATCGCCACGGATTTCGTAGTTCAGCACTTTGGTCAATTCGTATTCCACCGAGCCACCGTTGCCGGCATAGCTGGCAGCGCGCTGGGTGTCTTGCTCGTTGGTGAGGATCAAGTGGTAAGGCGCAGCGGAGGTGATTTTCACGCCGCTGTTTTCCAGCACTTGTCGCAACTCACGCACGGTATCGCCGTAAGCGTTACGGGCTGTTACGTCGAGTTCGGTAATCGACAGCTGATTGGTGCCGGTGCCACGCAGCTGAAAACCGCAGGCGCTCAGCAAGACTGCGAGGCCCATCACCAGCAAGTTGCGTTTGATCATGTGTTGCTCCCCTTGAAACCAGATGGGCCGACGGAGCGGCCCGGAAGGTTTTGTTGGGCGCCCGCACTCAAGGCGGGCGCCTGTTCCAATTTAGCTGGCGACGATATTAACCAGTTTGCCCGGCACGACGATCACTTTACGGATGGTCAGACCATCGGTGAAACGCAGTACGTTTTCGTTGACGCGGGCAGCCGCTTCAATTTCTTCACGGCTGGCACCGGCAGGCATTTCGATCTGGCCGCGCAGTTTACCGTTAACCTGAATCACCAGTTGCAGCGTGTCCTGTACCAACGCGCTTTCGTCCAGCGTCGGCCAAGGTGCGTCGATGATGGCGCCGATGTGACCCAACCGATTCCACAGCTCATGGCTGATGTGCGGGGTGATCGGAGCCAGTAACAGGGCAACGGTTTCCAGGCCTTCCTGCAACAGGGCGCGGTCTTGCTCGGTAGCTTGCGGGGCTTTTTCCAGGACGTTCATCACGGTCATCACTTGCGCAACGGCGGTGTTGAATTTGTGGTGCTGGCCTACGTCCTGGCTGGCTTGCTTGATGGCCTGGTGAATGGCGCGACGGATGACTTTTTGATCGTCATTGAGCGAGCCGATGTCCAGTGCAGCGGGCAGGCCCTGACTGACGTGAGCTTGCGCCAGACGCCATACACGCTTGAGGAAACGGTGCGAGCCTTCTACGCCGGAGTCCGACCATTCAAGGCTGGCGTCAGGTGGCGACGCGAACATCATGAAGAGGCGGCAGGTATCGGCGCCGTACTGCTCGATCATGTATTGCGGGTCAACACCGTTGTTCTTGGACTTGGCCATTTTTTCAGTGCCGCCAATTTCAACCGGCAGGCCATCGCTGATCAGCTTGGCGCCGATGATTTTGGCCTTGCTGTCACGCTCCAGCTCGACGTCTGCCGGGTTGAACCAGGTCAGGGCGCCGTTGGCTTCGCGACGGTAATACGTTTCTGCAATCACCATGCCTTGGGTCAGCAGGTTCTTGAACGGCTCGTTGGAGCTGACCAGGCCTTCATCGCGCATCAGTTTGTGGAAGAAGCGTGCGTAGAGCAGGTGCAGGATGGCGTGCTCGATACCGCCGATGTATTGGTCGACCGGAAGCCAGTGGTCGGCAGCGGACTTCTCGACCAAACCGCCCTCATAGTGAGGCGAGGCATAGCGTGCGTAGTACCACGACGACTCGACAAAGGTGTCCATGGTGTCGGTTTCACGCTTGGCCGGCGCGCCGCATTTCGGGCAGCTGCATTCGTAAAATTCCGGCATGCGGGCCAATGGCGAACCGGCGCCATCGGGTACGACGTCTTCAGGCAAGACGACCGGCAATTCGTCTTCCGGCACCGGTACGTCCCCGCAGCTGTCGCAGTGAACGATCGGGATCGGGCAACCCCAATAGCGCTGACGGCTGATGCCCCAGTCGCGCAGGCGGAACTGGGTGCGCGATTGGCCCAGGCCTTTGGCCGTCAGGGCAGCTTCCATGGCAGTGAAGGCTGCGTCGAATTCCAGACCGTCAAACTCGCCGGAATTGATCAGTGGACCGTGTTCGTTGTACGCGTCCTGCCAAGGCGCAGGGGAGGCGTCGCCCGCGCTGGTGCGAACGACCGACTTGATCGGCAGGCCGTATTTGGTGGCGAATTCGAAGTCGCGCTCATCGTGCGCCGGCACAGCCATTACCGCGCCGTCGCCGTAGTGCATCAACACATAGTTGGCGACCCACACCGGAAGTTTCTCGCCGGTCAGCGGGTGTTCAACGAACAGCGAGGTCGGCAGGCCCTTTTTCTCTTGGGTCGCCATGTCGGCTTCTGCCACGCTGCCGCCTTTGCATTCAGCGATAAACGCTTGCAGCTCGGGGTTGGACTGCGCCGCCTGAGTGGCCAGCGGGTGCTCGGCAGCCACGGCCACGTAGGTGGCGCCCATCAGGGTGTCAGGGCGGGTGGTGAAGACCTTGAGTGTGCCTTCTTCGCCGATGGAGTCGACGTCGTAAGGGAACTGGACTTCCATGCCGCGGGATTTGCCGATCCAGTTGCGCTGCATGGTCTTGACCTGTTCAGGCCAGCCCGTCAGCTCGTCGAGGCTTTCAAGCAGCTCATCGGCATATGCCGTGATCTTGAAGTAGTACATCGGGATTTCACGCTTTTCGATCAGCGCACCCGAGCGCCAGCCACGGCCGTCGATCACTTGCTCGTTGGCCAGAACGGTCTGGTCCAGCGGGTCCCAGTTCACGGTGCCGTTTTTACGGTAAATCACGCCTTTTTCGAACAGGCGAGTGAACAGCCATTGTTCCCAGCGGTAGTAATCCGGCTTGCAGGTGGTGATTTCACGCGACCAGTCAACCGCCAGACCCAGGCTGCGCAGCTGGGTCTTCATGTATTCAATGTTTTCGTACGTCCACTTGGCCGGAGCGACGTTGTTCTTCATCGCGGCGTTTTCAGCCGGCATGCCAAAGGCGTCCCACCCCATGGGTTGCAATACGTTCTTGCCGAGCATGCGCTGGTAACGGGAGATCACGTCGCCGATGGTGTAGTTGCGCACGTGCCCCATGTGTAGCTTGCCGCTCGGGTACGGGAACATCGACAGGCAGTAGTAGGTTTCCTTGCCTGGATCTTCGCTGACTTCGAAGGACTTTTGGTTGTCCCAGAATGATTGGGCGGCGGCTTCTATTTCACGGGGCTGATATTGTTCGTGCATGGCTACTTGTACTGATAAAGGGTGGCCTAATCCTCTTCAACATACGGCCGGCTATTGTGTTGCCCGGTCAAGTTGGAGTAGGGGTTACAGGAAGTCCCGTAGCATACATGACCCCACTCTATCGAGGGAAACCCTGATTGCCTCGTCCTTCCGTTGGTCGCTGCACCGCACCGGTTTTGTGCGCGCGACTAAGCTTGCTCTCAGGGGAGATTGATTTCCTTCAATGAGGTGAACGGATGGCAAAAACGCAACGCAAAGCAACAACGTCAAAGGTGTATGAGCGTTTGATTAATCGTTTGGATGTGGCTCTTGATTCAGCGAAAACGGCAGAGCAATTACGTAACGAACACCCTGTCGAAGTGGAATTGCGAGGCTTGAGTCATGCAGAACTGGAGTTGATTAACGCGTATTTAAACCGGAGCGAACGCGAGGTGGATAGACGTTCGCATGGCAGCAGTTTTGTGCAGCAAACCCCAGCGGCAGCCAATGTCATCTGGCTGAAGGATCGGGTCAGGCAAGCCAAGGGCTAGAGCGGCCTTTTCTTCCGTGAGCCCGTGATACATGTGAGTGGCGTCACCTACGTGTCCAGGGTTGATAAAACAGGCGTTTATGTTCAAGTCACTCACGTGCCTGTTGTTGCATCGGATCAACCCCCTTAGGCTTCGGGCATCTTTGGAGATGCTCGATGCCTATTCGATATTTCGTTAAACAATTGCTTTTGCCGCCCGGCATTCTCTTGGTGATCCTTGTGCTCGCGTGGTGGCTGCGTCGTTCGCGACCGCGATTGGCCGGGGCTTTGTTTGCCGTGGGGATCGGTGGCTTCTGGTTGATGAGCCTGCCCGTGGTGGTGCAATGGAGCGCCCGCGCATTGGAGCGTGAGCCGGCACTGGCGCAAAGCGAGTGGTCGTCCTTGGCCACGCGTGCCGATGCCATTGTCGTACTGGGTTCCGGTCGCGAGCGGGGTGACCCCGCTTGGGGCAGCGATCAACCAACGGGCACAGGGCTTGAGCGTCAGCGCTATGCGGCCCGACTGGCCAAGGCTTCCGGGTTGCCGCTCTTGACCACTGGCGGCCTGCATTACGGGACGCCGCCGAGTGAAGCACAGTTAATGGCTGACTCCCTGCGCGATGATTTCGGCGTGGACGTACGCTGGAAAGAAGAGCGCAGCCGCACGACGTGGGAAAACGCACAAATGACTGCCGATCTCTTGCTGCCTCAGGGCATCAAGCGCGTGGTTGTGGTCACACAAGCGTGGCACATGCCGCGTTCGGTCTGGAGTTTCGAAAAGGCCGGGTTTGAAGTCGTACCCGCGCCGGTAGGCTTTTTAGGTCGTGACAACGCACGGCCTTTGGGCGGCTGGATGCCAGAATTCAAATCGATCTGGCAGTCCGGGCAATTGCTCAACGAAGCAGTAGGCCAAGTGGCTTACCCATTGTTTTATCGTTGATGGCCAGTGACGGATGACAGGCGACTACAGGGGGCAGTGCCTGCAGTCGCTGACGGGCGGGTCAGGCGTGCGCGTCACACCGTCTTGGCGATCCGGCTGGTAATCAGGGCCCAGCCGATCAACACCCCGCACAGGATGATCAGCGGCCATGAACGCCATTGCAGGTACGGCGTGAGGTTGTGCATCGGTACGACTTCGCCGTACAGGATCCCCTGTTCGAACTGTGGAATTTGCGCCGTGATTTGCCCATAAGGGTTAATCAGCGCGGTGACGCCGTTGTTAGTTGCCCGGATCATCCAGCGGCCGGCTTCGAGGGCGCGCATCTGTGCCATCTGCAAATGTTGCAGCGGACCAATCGAGGTGCCGAACCAGGTGTCGTTGCTGATGGTCAGCAGCACATCGCTCTTGGCCGCCAAACGGGCGGCGAACTCCGGGTACACCACTTCGTAGCAAATAAACGGTGCGATCTGATAGCCCTTGGCCTGCAGCAACGTCTGGTCCGCAGGCCCGCGAGCGAAATCGGACATCGGCAGGTCGAAGAAAGCGATCAGCCCGCGCAACACATCCTGCAACGGCACGTATTCGCCAAACGGCACCAGTTTTTGTTTCAGGTACGTGCCATCCGCTTCGCCCACGGCTGTGATGCCGTTGAAGAAGCGCGGTTCATGGCGTACTTCCTGACGGATCGGCACGCCGGTTATTAGCGCTGAGTGCCGATCGGCAGCAAAGCGGCCCATCATCGACAGGTAGCCTTCGGCGTTTTCCTTGAGCACGGGAATCGCGGTTTCAGGCCAGACGATCAGATCGACCCGTTTGGAGTTGAACGTCATGTCGCGGTACAGGGCCAGTTGTGCATTCAACTGCGCCGGGTCCCATTTCATGCTTTGTTCGATATTGCCCTGAATCGCCGCCACGCTCAGCGGATCGCCCGAAGGGCTGGTCCATGCATGGTGCTTGAGGGCCATGCCGATGCACCACGGGCCGACCAGCAGCACGGTACCCGCCGCGATGAAAGCTTTGCGTTTAGCCTGAATCAGGCGTGGCAGGTTGCACAGCAAAGCGGCGGTGAGCGCCAGCGTAAAGGAAATCAGCCACATGCCGCCCAGCGGCGCAAGCCCGGCCAAGGGGCCATCGAGCTGGCTGTAACCGGAGTAAAGCCAGGGGAAACCCGTCAGGAACCAGCCGCGGAAGGCTTCTTGCATTACCCACAGTGCGGCGAAGGCCAGTGCGTCAGCCAGCGGCGCTTCGTTGCGGCGAATCCAGCGTGCCCATAACCATGCGGGTAAAGCGAAGAACCAGGCAATGGCGGCTGTGAATGCCAGCATCAGCAGGCCCGCCAGCATTACCGACGCGCCGCCAAAGTTGTGAATGCTGTAGTAGATCCAGCTGGTGCCCGCGCCAAACAGCCCGAAGCCGAAGCACCAGCCTCGGCCTAGCGCCTGGCGAGGCGACAGGTCACGCAGGCCGAGGTAGAACAGGGCCAGGGCGACCAGTGCCAGCGGCCAGATGTCATAGGGTGCCAACGCCAGGGTGGTCAGTGCGCCGGCTACCACAGCCAGCAAGTTACCGGGCCAGCCGGGGGAGGTTATCCAGCGCATTTCAATCCTTGGTGTTGGAGGTTTAGCGGGCGATAGGCGTCAGGCGAATCAAGTGAATACGGCGGCTGTCAGCATTGAGGATGCGGAAGCGGTATGGGCCGATTTCAGTGGTTTCGTTACGTTTTGGCAAGTGCCCGAACGCACTCATGACCAGACCGCCAACGGTGTCGAACTCGTCGTTGGAGAAGTCGCTGTCGAAAAACGCGTTGAAGTTTTCGATAGGGGTCAGGGCCTTGATCAAGAAATCACCGCTTGGCAGCGGCTTGATGTAGCTGTCTTCTTCGACATCGTGCTCGTCTTCGATGTCGCCAACGATCTGTTCCAGAACGTCTTCAATCGTTACCAGGCCGGCCACGCCGCCGTACTCATCAATGACGATGGCCATGTGGTTATGGTTGGCCCGAAACTCGCGTAACAACACGTTAAGGCGCTTGGACTCGGGAACAAACGTCGCCGGACGCAGCAAATCCTTGATGTTGTACTTGTCGCCGTTCTCTTGAAGGATCAGCGGCAGCAGGTCTTTGGCCAGCAACACGCCGAGCACGTCGTCGTGGCTTTCGCCGATCACCGGATAGCGCGAGTGCGCAGCGTCGATGATCGCCGGGAGAAATTCGCGGGGTGTCTGAGTCGCCTTGATGCTGATCATCTGCGAGCGCGGCACCATGATGTCCCGTACTTGCAGGTCAGCCACTTGAATGGCGCCTTCGACGATGGCCAGCGCTTCGCTGTCCAGCAGTTTGTTCTGATGTGCTTCGCGCAGCAGCTCAAGCAGCTCCTGACGGTTTTTCGGCTCATGGGCAAAGGCCTGGGTCAGCTTACCCAACCACGACTTTTGCCCGTTGCTCGATCGGTCTTCGCTCATAGCGATTTACTCGTATCCCTTGGTAGTTTCAGTGGTGTTAATCAGTTTTCGTCGTCTGCATACGGGTCAGGATGACCCAGTTCTGCTAGCAACGTTCGTTCCAGTGCTTCCATTTCTTCTGCTTCGTCATCGTCTATATGGTCGTAACCCAGAAGATGCAAGCAGCCATGAATCACTAGATGGGCCCAATGGGCCTCAAGTTCCTTACCTTGTTCAGCGGCTTCGCGCTCAACCACGGCGACACAGATCACCAGGTCGCCAAGTAGCGGGATATCGAGGAATTCGTCGGGCACATCGGCCGGAAAAGACAGCACATTGGTGGCGTAGTTTTTACCGCGCCATGTGTTGTTCAGTTCACGGGCTTCCTCTTCGTCCACCAGACGGAGGGTCATTTCCGAGTCGGCGGTGCGTTGGCGCAAGGCCAGTTCGCACCACTGGCGGAACTGGGCTTCGTCCGGCGTGCAAGCCTCGGTCGCCCTTTGCAGGTCAAGCTCAAGCATCGTGGCGGTAATCCTTGGCGGCTGGCAGAGCGGCCAGTTTGTCGGCAGCTTCCTGCTCGTAGCGGCCATAAGCCTCCACGATGCGTTGCACAAGCGGATGGCGCACGACGTCTTTGGACTGGAAATGCGTAAAGCTGATGCCCGGTACGTCCTTGAGCACTTCAATGACATGGTTGAGCCCGGATTTGGTGCCTTTAGGCAGGTCGATCTGGGTAATGTCACCGGTGATCACGGCGGTGGAGCCAAAGCCGATACGGGTCAGGAACATCTTCATTTGCTCGACAGTGGTATTCTGGCTCTCGTCGAGGATGATGAAGCTGTTGTTCAGCGTACGGCCGCGCATGTAGGCCAGCGGCGCGACTTCAATGATCTGGCGCTCGATAAGCTTGGCGACGTATTCAAAGCCGAGCATCTCGTACAGGGCGTCATATAAAGGACGCAGGTACGGGTCGATTTTCTGCGACAGGTCGCCAGGCAGGAACCCGAGCTTTTCACCCGCTTCGACAGCCGGGCGGACCAGCAAAATGCGGCGGATTTGCTCGCGCTCAAGGGCGTCCACAGCACAGGCCACGGCCAGATAGGTTTTACCTGTGCCTGCCGGTCCGATACCGAAGTTGATGTCATTGCCCAGGATTTCTTTGACGTAGCGCTGCTGATTGATCCCGCGAGGGCGAATCATGCCCTTTTTGGTGCGCAGCGAAACGCTGGGATCGGCCACGGGATTGCTGGCCAGATCTTCGACGGCAGATTCTTGCAGGAACAGATGCACCATGTCCGGCGAAAGCTCGGTCGCTTTGGTTTCGCGGTACAGACGGCGCAGCAGCTGTTCTGCCGAAGAGGTGATTTTAGGGTCGCCGATCAATTCGAATTGATTGCCGCGGTTGCGGATTTCGATGGCCAGACGCTGTTCGATCAAACGTAAATGCTCGTCGAAAAGCCCGCACAGATTGGCGAAGCGGCGAGCCTCAAAAGGCTCGAGGAGAAAACGATGTGGTTCGATGGGTGCGTTCAAAGTCGTTTTTAGCCGCCCTGAGGCAATTGAGATGGTTTGAAGGATAACGCTAGCAGGTCATGGACGAAAGGGCTTACTGATACCACGTAAAATCTGTAGTCGCTGACGCCCGCTGTGAGTGCGCGCAAGGCGTAAGCACACCTTTAGCATCGAAGGCCGTGAGGATCCTGGGTCAGCGACTACAAATAGGTTCAGTTCAGCAGCGAGCCCCGCAGCGAGTGGGGTTGAGCGGCATCGATATGCACATCGGCAAACTGGCCAATCAACTGCGGGTTATCGCAGCGGAAGTTGACGATGCGGTTGTTCTCGGTGCGCCCTTGCAGTTCGCCGGGGTCTTTTTTCGAGTAATCCGTCACTAGAATCCGCTGGACGGAGCCCACCATTTGTCGGCTGATCTCGAAGCCTTGCTGGTTGAGGCGATGTTGCAAAGCATTCAGACGCTCCTTCTTGCGCTCTTCTGGCGTCTCGTCAGCCAAATCGGCGGCCGGGGTGCCCGGGCGCTGGCTGTAAACGAAGGAGTAGGAGAAGTCGAAGCCGACGTCTTCAATGAGCTTCATGGTTTGCTCGAAGTCTTTTTCTGTTTCGCCCGGGAAGCCGACAATAAAGTCCGAACTGATGCAGATGCCCGGCACGGCTGCCCGCAACTTGCGCAGCTTGGACTTGTATTCCAGTGCGGTGTGGTTGCGCTTCATTGCCGACAGAATGCGGTCCGAGCCCGATTGCACCGGCAAATGCAGGTGCTTGACCAGTTCCGGGACTTCAGCGTGAGCCTGGATCAGGCTGTCGGAGAACTCCAGCGGGTGTGAGGTGGTGTAGCGAATACGCTCGATCCCGTCGACGGCAGCCACCACGCGGATCAGCTCAGCCAGATCGGCCAGACGACCGTCTTCGGTCAGGCCGCGATAGCCGTTCACGTTTTGTCCGAGCAGCGTCACTTCACGGACGCCGTTTTCGGCCAGGTGGATCACTTCGGCCAGTACATCGTCGAATGGTCGGCTGACCTCTTCACCGCGGGTGTAAGGCACCACGCAGAACGTGCAGTACTTGCTGCAGCCTTCCATGACCGAGACATAGGCGCTTGGGCCATCGATGCGCGGTTCCGGCAAATGGTCGAATTTTTCGATTTCGGGGAATGAAACGTCGACTTGCGGCAGCTTGGTGATGCGCGCCGCATCAATCATTTCAGGCAGGCGGTGCAGGGTCTGCGGACCGAACACCACGTCCACGTATGGGGCGCGGTCCCGGATCGCCGCGCCTTCCTGGCTCGCCACGCAGCCGCCGACGGCAATCACCATTTCCGGATTGGCCAGTTTCAGCTCGCGCCAGCGGCCCAGTTGCGAATAGACCCGGTCCTGGGCACGTTCGCGGATGGAGCAGGTGTTGAGCAGGATCACATCAGCGTCTTCGGCGCGCGCCGTGACTTCCAGGGCCTGATGTTCACCCAGCAGATCGACCATGCGTGAGCTGTCGTACTCATTCATCTGGCAACCGTGGGTTTCGATGTAAAGCTTCTTGGCCATGGGTGTTCATCAAGTGGTTCAAAGAACCGCGCATTATAGGGGGCATGACCGTTGCTTCCTAGCGCTGTGCGTCTGGAGGCTATGCTATAGTTCGCGCCCTCTTTTATACCTTCAGATGTTTACCCGCCCACCATGACCAAACGTGAAGCTCCAATCTACAAGGTGATTTTCCTCAACCAGGGACAGGTGTTCGAGATGTACGCCAAACAGATCTATCAAAGTGATCTGTGGGGTTTCCTGGAGGTAGAAGAGTTCGTCTTCGGTGAGCGCACGCAAATGGTCGTCGACCCGAGTGAAGAAAAACTCAAGGCCCAATTCGAAGGCGTGGTGCGCAGCTTTGTGCCGATGCATTCGATCGTGCGCATCGACGAAGTAGAACGCCTGGGCACGCCGAAAATCAGCGAAGCGCGGGGCGTAGGCAATGTGATGCCGTTCCCGTTTCCGATGCCGGAGAAGTAAAGCTTCTGCTGGAATGGCAGCTTCCTTCCTCTTGTAAAGCCTGGGCGCTTTCAATGCGTCCAGCGTCGGTGCAATCGAATACGAAAGCAATTTGCAGCGGATCCTGTGTAACGGGTGGATATTAATGTTCGCCGTACAAGGAGCGGCCGGTTGAGTTGTTATATAAGAATATGCCTATTGATATTTAGTACTCGTCCGGCGGGAATATTTATCGCTGTGACGCTGTTTGAGCCTATTCTTCGATTGTCTGTTGCGTGGTCGTTGTTTGGTCTTCGCACTGTCAGTGTTTAGTGTGGTGGCTCTCAGAGTGCGTTGTTAAACGTCAACGCAAAATGATCGCTGCATGGGGTGTCGAAGATGCGCTATGAAGAACACATGCGCCGCGCCTTTTTTTCTCTCACCGTTAGCCGGTTTGCACCTTATTGCGGCATTACTTTTTTACTCGCTATGGTTGCCCATAATCAGGGAAGTGATTTGGCATTTGTCGCGTATGTGTTGGCTGTTTACTCAGTCGTGGCGGTGATGATCTCTATGTCCCTGGCAGCAACGGGTAATTTAATTGCCGGGCATGTCGATAGCCCACTCGAAAAAAAGAGTCTCTTCCGTGGAGGTTTCAGTGCCTCAATAGTGATGGCCTCTTTGGCGCTCATTATTAGCTGTGCGATTTACAGGCTAGCGGATTATTTACCTGGTGCTCGCATGGGGGCTGATAAAGTGGCAGCGTTATCCTCTATCTATATAGGGGCCATCCCTCTATTGGTCATAAATACGTTTCTTCATTTTTTTCATGAGGCAAGTGGCGCTGCACGACGGTGTTCGATGATTAAGGCAGGTGTAACAGTTTGCGCGTGCGCGTATTTGTGTGGGGTGTTATATGTCGTTAAGGGCGACTCTTTTATCTATTGGGCGATGGGGTATTTTTTGCTGAATGAAACGCTATTGCTGATCGCTTTGCTGCGATTGTCGACACGGCGTGAACTTGGTTTCTCACCCCTTTACTGCAAACGCACTATGAGGAATGTCGCGGTGCTGGGTATACCTATAGCACTGGGGATGGCAGGGCAGAAGTTGTATTTTTTCTTATTGAATGAAAGGTTGGCGGGCTTGATGTCAGTGCTGGTGGCTCAGTTGTCGGTGTATATGTCAATGATCGGTTTTATCATGATTCCTGTTATTGCTTACTGTCAGGCACACAGTCTTTATATCAGTCGGTATGCTGAGAAAAGTTCGGGTTCCTATATAAAAGGTCAGCTAGGGTTGATGGTCGTGATGGTGGTAGTGCTTGGCGGGTTGTTGATGGCAGGCGACACGCTTTTCTTTTGGGTGGGAGGGGAGGTGGTGGTATTTGATCGTGAGGCCTTTCTGTCCACCAGTGCCCTTTTTCTTACGGCCTCAGTCCTTTCCCTCAGCACGTCTCATCTGCGCGGGCTATGCGACACCCTGGCGCCTCAACTCATGATGAATGTGGTGATGCTAAGTGTGTTAGTGCCGATCATTTACTTCGTCAATGCGGGCTCTGCGGATATCCATTTCTATCTTCGATTGCAAAGCGCAGGCCTTCTTGCAGGATTCATACTCCTTCAGCTACGTATCCGGCAGAAACACCTAAAAATCCTCAAGCCAAACACCGCTTGAACCTCAAGGCAGCGGTGAAAACGGCGAGCGGGCGTCCGTTGATTGCAGTTCCATCAGGTACTTGCGGAAGATCTGTCCCAGCACCTGGGTCGCGGTCTCGAGCTGGTCGCGCGGCATTTGCTCGGCCACCTCGTCGGCGGTGTCCAGCGCATCTTCTGCGCCGTTCACGGCCGCCATTTTCAGCACGATGTACGCCTGAATATTGTTGGCCGGTACGCCTTCACCCTTATAGAACATGGTGCCCAGTTTGAACTGAGCCATGGCGTGGCCTTGCAGCGACGCTTGTTCGAAGTAGCTGAGGGCTTGATTGAGGTCGCGCTTGGGGTTGTTGACGTCGTAGTAGAACTCGCCCAACTCGTATTGGGCTTCTGCATCCCCGTTTTTCGCAGCTTGTACGCACGCGCCAAGCGCCTCTTCCAGATTCTCTGGCTGAGTATTGAGGGTGCAGCGACCCATCGCCGGGATCAACAACGAGTTACCGCCTGCCTGAGCAAGCAACGGCTGTAGGAGCAACAGGCAGCCCATTGCAAGGGCGCGGCCGGTGCGGTTCATGGGAATCGACGTACCTCTGAAAGACGGGCGGGCCCGACCAAGGGATGTATAGGCGCGCATTATGAAATAAGCCGAGGCAACCTTACAAAGTCTTTACTCGTTTTTCTGCTGCGCGAACGTGATATCGGTTGATTTAAGACGATTTTGGACGAGTGGGTTAAAAGATCAGTGCATTACGGACATAAAAAAACGACAAGGGCCACAACCCTTGTCGTTTTTGCGGATCACTTCAGTGCGGCGAATGCGCGTTCTGCGGCGTCCAGGGTCAGCTTCAATTCGGCCTCACCGTGGGCAATCGAGGTGAAGCCCGCTTCAAAGGCACTCGGCGCCAGGTACACGCCGCCTTCGAGCATCAAGTGGAAGAAACGCTTGAACAGGTCGGCGTCGCTGGCCATGACGTCGTCAAAGGTGACGATGTCGTCCGCGCCGCTAAAGTACAGGCCGAACATGCCGCCTGCCTGGGTGGTAACGAATGGAATGCCCGCAGCATCCGCACGTTGTTGCAGGCCGTCGAGCAAACGCGTGGTGAAGTCAGTGAGTTCAGCGTGGAAGCCAGGGCGGCTGATCAGGCGTAGCGTGGTCAGGCCGGCGGCCATGGCCAACGGGTTGCCCGACAGGGTGCCAGCTTGATAGACCAGGCCCAGTGGCGCGATGCATTCCATGATTTCGCGCTTGCCGCCGAAGCAGCCCACCGGCATGCCGCCGCCGATGATTTTGCCGAAGGTGCTCAAATCAGGTGTCACGCCGTAGTGCGCCTGGGCGCCGCCGAGTGCGACGCGGAAACCGGTCATCACTTCATCAAAAATCAGCACCACGCCGTGCTTGTCGCACAGGCTACGCAGGCCTTGGAGGAAACCCGGTGCCGGTGGCACGCAGTTCATGTTGCCCGCCACGGGCTCTACGATGATGCAGGCCACGGTGTCCCCGACGTCTGTCAGCAGTTTTTCCACGGCGTTGATGT
The DNA here is from genome assembly GCF_012985745.1 of Pseudomonas sp. WS 5078. NCBI lineage: Bacteria > Pseudomonadati > Pseudomonadota > Gammaproteobacteria > Pseudomonadales > Pseudomonadaceae > Pseudomonas > Pseudomonas sp. WS 5078. The sequence goes on from NZ_JAAQWX010000006.1 coordinate 130,072, forward strand.
CGTTGAAGGTGGTGGTCAGCGTGTGCTTGGCGAAGTCGGCCGGCACGCCGCCCGAGCTCGGGACGCCTTGCGTCAGCGCGCCTGAGCCGGCCTTCACCAGCAGGCTGTCGGAATGCCCGTGGTAGCAGCCTTCAAACTTGAGGATGTTGTCGCGGCCGGTATAGCCACGCGCCAAACGGATGGCACTCATGGTGGCTTCGGTGCCGGAGCTGACCATGCGCACCATCTCCATCGACGGCACGATGGCGCACACCAGATCCGCCATTTCAGTTTCCATGGCTGTCGGGGCGCCGTACGACAGGCCGTGCTCCAGTTGCGCACGCACGGCGTCCAGAACATCCGGGTGGCTGTGGCCCAGAATCATCGGCCCCCACGAACCCACGTAATCCACGTAGCGTTTGTCGTCTTCGTCCGTTACGTAGGCGCCTTCGGCGTGTTTGAAAAACAGCGGGGTGCCGCCGACGCTCTTGAAGGCCCGTACCGGCGAGTTCACACCGCCGGGAATGTGTTTTTGAGCGTTGGCAAACAGGGTTTCGGAACGAGACATGGTGGGTTCTCTCTGAATCAGGATTCGGTAGTTAACGTGACAACAAATCGTTGAACGCACGGGCGCGGCGGGTAACAGCCTGCGCCGTTTCGGCGCCAAACAGGCCGTGCACCACGGCCAGCAGGTCTGCGCCATGCTCGACCAGTGGCGCAGCGTTCTCGAGGGTAATGCCGCCGATCACGCAAATCGGCAGAGTGAGCTGCGCACGCGCCTTATCGAGAACCTCCAGCGTTGCGGTCGGCGCGCCGGGCTTGGTGCTTGAATTGAAGAAGCGCCCAAACGCGACATAACTCGCGCCTTCTTTGGCGGCCTGTTGAGCCAGTTCGATCTGACTGTGGCAGGTCGAGCCAATGATCGCATTTCGGCCCAGCAAGGCGCGGGCCGGGGTGAGCGGGCCGTCGGTTTGACCGAGGTGCACGCCCACTTCCAGTCGAGCCGCCAGTTCGGCGTCATCGTTGATGATCAGGTGTGCTTTATAGCGTTCGCACAGATTGCGCAACGCCTCTGCTTCGCGCAGGCGGCGCGCGTCATCCGTACTTTTGTCGCGGTATTGCAGCAGGGTCAGGCCGCCATCAAGAGCGGCCTCCACGTAGGCCAGGAATCTGCCTGCAAGCAGTTGGCTGTCAGTGATTGCGTAAAGTCCGCGCAGTTTCATGGAGCGAGCCTCTTGAGTTACGAGCAGAAGTCCAGTGGCAAGCGGCGCGGCACAAATTGCCCCTGACCCAATTGCTCGGCATCACGCAAGGTGCGCCATGTGTAGTTGAGCGCGGTTTCAACCGCGCTGACCAACTGCTCGCCGATGGCCAAACGCCCCGCGAGGGTGCTGGCCAGCGTGCAGCCCGAACCGTGATAACTGCCAGGTAAGCGATAGCAGGTAAACGTATGACGACTGCCGTCGCGGCTGTACAGGCGGTTATGCACTTCGTGTTCATCGCCGTGCCCGCCGGTAATCAGCAGGTGCTTGCAGAACGGCAGGAGTTTTTCTGCGCACTCGTCGGCGCTGCCCTCGGGCAGTTCGGCCAAAATGCGGGCTTCGGGCAAGTTAGGCGTGGCGATCGTGGCCAAGGGCAGCAGGCGTTCGCGCATGGCGAACCCCACTTCGTCCTTACCCAGACGCCCGCCACCGCCTGCGCGCAGCACCGGGTCGCAGACCATCGGTACCTGCGGATGGGCCTTGAGCAGCTCGACGACGGTGTCGACCATTTCTAAAGAGCCGAGCATGCCGAGCTTGAAAGCGGCCACGTTGGAGTCGCTGAGTACGGCAGCGGCTTGCGCCAGCACCCACTCACGGTCCAGCACGCGGAAATCGCTGACGTTAACGGTGTTCTGCACAGTCAGGGCAGTGACCACCGGAGCGGCGTGACAACCTTGAGCCAGCAGGGCTTCGATATCTGCCTGCAAGCCGGCGCCACCACTGGGGTCATGGCCGGAGAGACAGAGGACAACAGGGCGAGAGCTGTAGATATTCATGGTGCGCGAGCTTACCACCAAACCGTTTTTGCGGGCGGCTCGGGGTGTGGCAATTTTTCTTACATCAGTTTCGGTAAAAACTACCGTATCAGATTGTATTTTTTCATTCGAAAAATCGCTGTGAAGCTTGGTCTAGACGCTCTGCAATGAATGTTTACGTGATGTGTATTTGCCATCAACTGCTGTGCTAGAGTGACCCTCAAACGAATAACAGGTAATGCTGGTTTACGTCGTCTCAAAGGGAAAGGAGGCCCAAAGACGCAATCGGGCAGGCCATTTTGGGGCTGTATGCGCTATTTTTTTATTTTCTTGATGGGCTGGCTGCCAGCGCTGGCCAGCGCGATCACCTTCGACGAAACCACTCAACGCCTGCCCTTGGGCCGTGAGATGCACGTCTATGAAGATGTGGCCGGGCAAGCGACCATCGCTGATATCGTGGCCCATCCTGAGCGTTTGCAACCCCATACAAAAGACACCTTGAACGCGGGCTACTCGCATTCAGTGTTCTGGCTCAAAGTCGATTTCAACTATCAGCCGCACGACCCGCAAGCCAGCACCTCATGGCTGCTGGAGCTGGCTTACCCGCCGCTGGACCACATCGACCTTTACCAACAAAACGCTGCGGGTGCATTCGAACTGACGCACAGCACCGGCGACGCAATGCCGTTTGACAGTCGCCCGGTCAAAGAAAACAACTACCTGTTCGAGCTGAATTTCTCCCCGGGCCAAACCCAGACTGTGTACTTGCGTCTGGCCAGCGAAGGCTCAATCCAGGCCCCGTTGACGCTGTGGTCCGCCAAGGCTTACCTCGAAGACCAGCCCGTGCGCATTTACATCCTTGGCCTGATCTACGGCGTGCTGCTCGGGATGCTGGTGTACAACCTGTTTATCTACATCAGCGTGCGCGACACCAGCTACCTCTATTACATCTTCTACATTGCCTCGTTTGGCCTGTACCAACTGTCGGTCAATGGCGCCGCGGTGCAGTACTTCTGGCCTGACAACCCGTGGTGGGCCAATGCGGCGACCCCGTTTCTGATCGGCTCGGCCGCCTTTTTCGGCTGTCAGTTCGCGCGTACCTTCCTGCACACTGCCAGCCACAGCCGCTGGCTTGACCGGGCGCTGATGCTGTTGATGGGGATTGGTGCGCTGGTCATGGTGCTGGCACTGACCACCAGTTATGCGATCTCGTTGCGGTTGGCCACCGGGCTGGCGCTGGCCTTTATCTTCACCATTTTTGTTGCCGGGATTGTGGCCTGGTGCCGTGGCTTGCGGGTGGCGCGTTATTTCGTCATCGCCTGGACCGCTTTTTTACTGGGTGGGCTGGTCAACACCTTGATGGTGCTGGGCTACCTGCCGAATGTGTTCCTCACCATGTATGCCAGCCAGATCGGCTCGGCGATTGAAGTCGGGCTGCTGTCGCTGGCGCTGGCGGACCGGATCAACGCCATGCGCGATTTGCAGGCACGCACCCTGCAGGAGTCCGGGCAAAAACTGGCTGCGATGAACCAGCAACTGGAGCGCACCAACCAGCTCAAAGATGAGTTTTTGGCCACTGTGACCCATGAGCTGCGGACGCCCATGAATGGCGTAATTGGGTCACTGGAGTTGATCAAGACGCTGGACATGACGCCTGAACTTGAGCTGTACACCCACACCGCGCAAGGCTCGGCCAAAGAAATGATGGGCATGGTGAATGGCATTCTGACATTGACCGAGCTGCAAGCGGGTCGCCTCAGTGCCTGTACCGAGCGTTTCAGTCTGAGCGAGCTGTTGCAGGGCTTGCACGAACAGTTCAGTCCCAAAGCGCACGTCAAAGGGCTTGCTTTCACCCATGAGGTGGCCCGCCATCTCCCGGATCAGTGGCTGGGCGATGCCGCGAAGATCCGGCAGTGTCTGGAGTGCCTGCTGGATAACGCCATCAAGTTCACCCACAAGGGCGGTGTGGTGCTGCGCGTGACGGGCAAAACCGCCGGGCCGGGGCGCTGGAGTCTGGCATTTACCGTGATCGACAGCGGCATCGGGTTTGTCCACCAGGAAGAAGCCGAGCTGTACCAGCATTTCTTCCAGGTAGATGGCTCCATGACCCGGGAATATGGCGGTTTGGGCATTGGACTGGCGATTTGCCGGCGCTTGGTTGAGCTGCTGGGCGGCCGCCTGACTCACCATTCGCAACCGGGGCAGGGTTCGCAGTTTCAGCTGTCCCTGGAGATGGAGTCGCCGCTGGAAACAGCGCAAGTCGTCCAGATGCCGATGCGTTTACCGGGGCAATATGTCGTCTTGCTGGTGGAGGACAACCACGCCAACTCAGCGGCGTTGCGCGGCATGTTGCTTAAATTGGGTTACCGGGTGTTAACCGCAGAAAGTGGTCAGGTGGCGATCGACACGTTGCGCCGTGAGCGTGTCGATGCGGTATTGCTGGCGTGCCCGTTCAGCCACGTGTCCGGCTCGTCCTTGGGCAGCCAGCTTCTGACACTGGCCGCGTGCGCGCGGTTGCCGGTGCTGGCGCTGTTTGAGTCCGAGGCGGCTGCTCAGCATGCACGGACGCAGGCCGAAGGTATTACCGATTTCCTGATCAAGCCGCTGCGTTTCGAAGACCTGCAACAGGCCCTGGTACAGCGGCTGTTAGCCGGGCATGAGGACAAAAGCGTCGATTTTTAGGCGCTTATGCCCCTTGTGAAGGTGGCGATGCGTGCTTCACTGGCTCCATTGGCATGATTCCCAGGAGCCCGCGCAATGAATCTTCATCAGTACGCCGAAACCCACGAAGTCACCAACCAGCCGCCCTCACTGGACGGCGTTAACCTGTATCGCATCGATCAGCCGCTGCAAGCCTGGGGGCAGCGGTTTGGCGCTGGCTGGGCGCAATCGCGCATCGATGAATACGGCGCCCTGGCCGGTGGCCCGTTGATGACCGCGGGCTTTCTGGCTAACGAAAACAAACCGGTGTTTGTCAGCCATGACCGTTTTGGTCATCGGATCGATCTGGTGGAGTTTCACCCCGCGTATCACGAGCTGATGCGCACCGCGATTGAACATGGCCTGCCGTCGTTGCCCTGGACTGACCCGCGCCCCGGTGCCCACGTAGCCCGGGCGTCCATGACGTACCTGCATACCCAGGCCGAAGCCGGCAGTGGTTGCCCGCTGACCATGACCTTTGCCAGCGTTCCGGCGTTGCGTTTGCAGCCGGATGTGGCGCAGATCTGGCTGCCCAAAGTACTCGCAACCGAATACGACCCGCGCAACGTCGACATCAGCCAGAAGGCCGGTGTCACGCTGGGCATGGCCATGACCGAGAAACAGGGTGGCACCGATGTCCGCGCCAATACGACCCGTGCCTTTGCGGTCGGCGCGCCGGGGCCGGGGCAGGCCTATGAGCTACTGGGCCACAAATGGTTTTGTTCGGCGCCTATGTGCGATGGTTTCCTGACGCTGGCGCAAACTGACAAGGGGCTAAGTTGCTTTTTACTGCCGCGCCATCGCCCGGACGGCACCCGCAACGCGTTTTACATCCAGCGCCTGAAAAACAAGCTCGGCAACAGCTCCAATGCGTCCAGCGAGGTTGAGTTTCGCGGGGCGCTGGCCTGGATGCTGGGTGAAGAAGGGCGTGGGGTACCGACCATCATCGAGATGGTCGCCATGACCCGGTTTGATTGCATGGTGGGCTCCAGCGCCTTGATGCGTCAGGCATTGACCCAGGCCAGTCATCATTGTGCGCACCGCAGGGTGGGCGGCCGGGTGCTGGCGGACCAGCCGTTGATGCAAAACGTGCTGGCGGACCTGGCGCTAGAAAGCGAAGCCGCACTGGCCTTGAGTTTGCGCATGGGCCAGGCACTCGATCATCCCGACGACCCGCAGCAGGCGAAGTTCTCGCGTCTGGTGACCGCCGTGGGCAAGTACTGGATCTGCAAACGGGCGCCCGCGATGATCAATGAAGCCGCCGAATGCATGGGGGGCGCGGGGTATGTCGAGGACAGCATTCTGCCGCGTCTGTACCGCGAAGCTCCGGTCAATTCAACGTGGGAGGGCTCGGGTAACGTGCAGTGCCTGGATGTGTTGCGCGCCTTGTCCAAAGAGCCGGGAGTGCTGGATGCGTTGTTTTTGGAACTCGGTGACGGGCATGGCGACCGGCGACTGGCGCAGCACATCGTGCAGCTCAAGACGGCGTTCATGGACACGGGTGACATTCAATACCGGGCGCGGCAACTGACAGAAGACATCGCGTTGGGGCTGCAGGCGAAATTGCTGCTGGAAGCTGGAAACAGCGACGTGAGTGACGCCTTCATTGCCAGCCGCCTGCAAGGCAGCGGCCGAACCTATGGCGCCTTGCCTCGCGGGTTGAATGTCGCGGCCATTGTGGCGCGGTCAACGCCGCACGTGGGTTGATTGCTTGGTCACGGCCTTCGCAACCTGTAACGGGCTGTGTTTTGCTCAGTGATGCAGGCAAGATAACGGCCTGCCCGTTCAGAAGACAGGATGCTCATCGTGACTGAAGCTTTTATTGTCGTCTCCACCGCTGAAGAGGCTGTCGACCGCCTCGCGGCCTTGCATGAGCGCGCGACCACGGCGTTAAGCCTGGCACTCAAGCGTTATCTCAAAGACCGTATTGAGCCGTCTGCCGAAGAGCGCGCCTTGTTTCGTTACCCGGAACTGCGCTTGACCTACCGCTTCCATGGCGAAGTGCCTGCAACCACGCGCGCGTATGCCAAGGTGCAATTGCCTGGCACCTACAGCGTGACCGTCACCCACCCCGCAGCGTTCCGTAATTACTTGCTGGAGCAGTTGGTGCCGCTGATGCGCGATTTCACCGTTGAAATCGAAGTGGGCGTCAGCCAGCAAGACATCCCTTACCCCTACGTGGTTGAACAGGGCGATGAACTCGCCGGCTCTGGCGTGACCGCCGCCGCGCTGGCCCGTGTGTTCCCGAGCACCGATTTGTCGGCCGCCACGGATGGCATCGCTGACGGCCTGTATGACTGGGAAAACACCGACCCATTGCCGCTGGCGCTGTTCGATGCCGCCCGCGTCGATTTCTCGCTGCGGCGTCTGGTGCATTACACCGGCAGCGACTGGCGCCATGTTCAGCCATGGATTCTGTTGACCAACTACCACCGCTATGTCGACCAGTTCATCCTCCACGGCCTTGAGCAACTGCGCGATAACCCGCGTTTTGTGCGCATGGTTCTGCCGGGCAATGTGCTGATCGAAAAGTCCATGGATTACGGCGAAGCGCAGGCGATCGCGGCCGGTGTGGTGTGGCACCGCTACCAAATGCCGGCGTATCACTTGCAGGCCAGCGATGGTCATGGCGTAACCCTGGTGAACATCGGCGTCGGCCCTTCGAATGCGAAAAACATCACCGACCATTTGGCGGTTCTGCGTCCGCACTGCTGGCTGATGATCGGCCACTGCGGGGGTCTGCGTCAGTCGCAGACCATTGGCGACTATGTGCTGGCCCATGCCTACATGCGCCGCGACGGCATTCTTGATCGCGTGGTGCCGCCGAACATTCCGATCCCGGCCCTGGCCGAAGTGCAAATGGCGCTTCAGGAAGCCGCGGCGCAGGTCACCGGCGAGCATGGCGATGAGCTGAAAAAGCGGTTGCGCACCGGCACTGTGTTGACCTACGACGACCGTAACTGGGAGTTGCGCTGGGCGCAGGAGCGCCCGCTGATCAACCTGTCTCGCGCTGTGGCTGTGGACATGGAAAGCGGCACCATCGCCGCGCAAGGTTACCGTTTGCGCGTTCCGTATGGCACGTTGCTGTGCGTCTCGGACAAGCCGTTGCACAGTGAAATCAAATTGCCCGGTTCGGCCAACGCGTTTTATGAGCGTGCTGTCAGCCAGCATCTGAAGATCGGCATTGCCGCCGTGGACTTGATGCGTAATCAGTTGCACGCATTGCATTCGCGCAAATTGCGCAGCTTCGACGAACCGCCGTTCCGTTGATCGGTGATGGTCATTTAGCGATCAGGCGGCTAGCATTGCCCGCCCTGATCGCTAGATGTCCGGTTTGCCATGTCCCGTCCTGCTCGTCCCGGCCCACGCCGCCCGGCGTCTAAAAGCCCTCAAGCACACACCACCGGTCGTCGTGTGGCCAAGGCGCCACCTGCTGAACCCAAGCTGTACCTGTTCAACAAACCGTTCGATGTACTGACGCAATTCAGCGATGAAGGGGGGCGGGCGACGCTCAAGGACTTCATTCCCATCCCCGGCATTTACCCTGCCGGACGGTTGGACCGGGACAGTGAAGGGTTGCTGCTGCTGACCAATGATGGCCAGTTGCAAGCGCGGATTGCGGACCCGAAACATAAGCTACCCAAGACGTATTGGGTGCAAGTGGAGGGCGAACCGACCCCGGAGCAGTTGCAACAGCTGCGCGAAGGGGTGGTGCTCAACGATGGCAAGACGCTGCCAGCCGAGGCGCGGGCTCTTGAAGAACCGCAGTTATGGCCGCGCAACCCGCCCGTGCGTTTTCGCAAAAGCGTGCCCACCGCCTGGCTGGAACTGGTGATTCGCGAAGGGCGTAACCGTCAGGTCAGGCGCATGACCGCCGCTGTCGGTTTACCGACGTTGCGGCTGGTGCGCGTGCGTATTGGCGACTGGAGCATCGAGGGGCTGGAGCAGGGGCACTACAGGGAAGTACCGGCACGGCTATAGCGCGCCAGACTCAATCAAGCCGATCACCACACTTTTGATGATGAACGCGGCCACACCCAGGCCCAATACGAAAAACAGGATAAACGAGCCGAAGCGCCCGGCTTTGGACTTCTTCGCCAGATCCCAGACGATAAAGGCCATGAACATGATCAGGATGCTGACCAGAATCGTCATCATCCACTCTTCAAATACGGCAGGATCCATCAGTGTTCTCCAGCGTCATCGGGGGTGAAAAGCCGAGCGAGTATACGCCAATGCCCGCTGCGGATATTGACCTGTAGCGGCTGGCGAGCAGCGGTCAGGCACGGTTTACGTCCGCAAATGCGTGAGCGGCAACTCGGTGCTGTTAAGCACCTGATTGAGCACAAAACTCGAACGCACGCTGGTCACGCCCTCGATCCGGGTCAGATGCCCCAGTAGCAGCTGTTGATAGTGGTCCATGTCCGGCACCACGATTTTCAATTGATAGTCCGCGTCAACCCCGGTCACAAGGCTGCATTCCAGCACTTGCGGCAGGCTGCGGATGGCGGATTCAAAGTTCTCGAAACGCTCCGGGGTGTGACGGTCCATGCCGATCAGTACATAAGCGGTCAGGCTCAACCCCAGCTTTTTACGGTCCAGCAACGCGACCTGACGCGAGATGTAGCCATCGTCTTCAAGTTGCTTGACCCGTCTTGAGCACGGCGAAGGCGAGAGGCCGATGCGTTCGGCCAGTTCCTGATTGGAGATGCGTGCATCACGCTGCAATTCCGCCAAAATACTCAAGTCGTATCGGTCGAGTTTGCTCACGAAGTAACCCTTTGTCATAACTATTGCGTGAAAGTATCCACCTTAAGTCAAAAATTGCGCAAGTAATGTTTTATTGAGCAATCTTCGCAATCGTGTGCCGTCTCTACAGGCCTATGCTTTACACCAGAATCACTGCCCGGACATAGAGTCCACTGCGGCCCGCCGAATCAGGCCAGCCGCGGCCGCCAACCCCACAGGGTTGCCCCGGCCCCCGGGCTACGCACTGTCCAGAAGACGGCGCGAGGTGAGCCAACACCACACGTGTTGAGCCAGGACGAAAAAATTCAAAGGGCGGCCGACGGGTCGCCCTTTTTTATGCCCAAAAATAAGTGCCGGACCTGCTAACCTGCCGCCGAACCGGTTCCCGGATTTCCAGTCTTATGCGTACGCCCCAACCTGCAGTGAGGAACATCATGAAATCGCGTTTCTGGCGTTTGGCTGTCGTCAGTGTGCTCAGTGTCGGTGTCAGCGCTCAGTTGTTGGCTGATGAGCGGGGCGAAGGCAACCCTCAGCAAGGTCGTCCCGGTGGCGGTGAGCATCGCCCTCAAGGGCAAGGGGGCCAGACCCCTTCGCGACCGGAACACAATCAGCAGGCTGGCGGCCATGGCCAGCCGCAAGGTGGCCAATGGCAAAGCCGTCCTCAAGGCGAAAACCCGCAAGTGCGCCCGTCACCGCCCGGCAGTCACCTGAGCATCCAGCCACGGCCTGATGCCGTGCAGCAGACTCAGCCTCCACGGCAAGGTCACTATCAGGATATTCCGCGCCGTCCCGGCGACTATTCCCAGTGGCAAGGACACTCACGGCCCAACGACGGCCCAAACCCCGGCTTCAACAACGGGCGTCCCAATGGCCACCCTTGGCAGGGCAGGCCGGACGGGCATGGCAACGGCTGGGGAGCGGGGCCGCAGTATCGGCCCGGCTATATAGTTGACCGCTTTCCCGACCGTCATTGGCAAGTGCCTTACCGCGGGCAGGACTATTTATACTCTGGCGGTTATTGGTACCGCCCCCACGGCCCGCGTTACGTCGTGGTGCAGCCGCCCTACGGGATTCGCGTAGGTTATTTGCCCGATTATGCGCGTGAAGTGTGGATTGGCAGCTCGCTGTTATTTCTCGCAGCGGGTGCCTATTACGCCTATCAGCCCGCAACACAGGACTACATCGTGGTGCCACCCCCTGCGCCCGTCCCCGTGGCCGCGCCGCAACCGGTGAGCAACGGCTACGACGTCGTGGCGTATCCCGCCAGTGGCCAGACACCGGCGCAAGTGGATCAGGATCGCTACGACTGTTACCGCTGGGCCGTGGACCAGAGCGGCTTTGATCCGGCCCGCGTCACGTACGCGCCTTCACCTGCGGTGGTGCAAACCTACCGGCAGGCCCAGGGCAACTGCCTGAGCAGTCGCGGTTACCAGGTCACCTACTGATCGTTGGGTTTGACCACTTCCTGCGGGTCGGCGTGCACCAGCACTTCGGCCTGTGGATAAACGCTTTCGATTGCCTCGGCGGCGCGGTCACTGAGGCCATGAGCCACTGAGAGCGACAGTTCGCCCGGTAACTCCAGGTGCAATTGCACGTACCAGATGTTGCCCGAGATCCGCGTACGCAGGTCATGGGCGCCGAGGACGCCAGGCACGCTGCACGCCAGTGCCAACATGCGCTCGCTGACTTCTGTCGGTAACTCTTCATCCATCAACACGGAAAAACTCTGACGGGCGATTTGAACCGCGCTCCACAGGATATAAGCCGCAATACCCAGACCAAACCACGCATCCAGTTGCGGCCAACCGAAGCTGGCCATCACCAGCGCGACCAAAATACTGCCATTGAGCAACAGGTCGGAGCGGTAATGCAGTGAGTCGGCGTGCACCGCGTTCGACCCGGTGGCCTTGACCACACGGTGTTGCAACGCCAGCAGCGCCACGGTCATTACCAGCGAGAACACAATCACGCCAATGCCGATCCATGGTGCGCCAATAGGCTCGGGGTTTTTCAGGCGCTCGATGGCCTGGAACGCAATCAGCACGGCGCTCACGGCAATAAACAGCGCCTGAGCCATCCCGGCGAGGGACTCGGCCTTGCCGTGGCCGTAGCGGTGATCGTCGTCGGCAGGGCGCAAGGCGTAATGCACGGCCAACAGGTTGAGAAACGATGTCACGCCGTCCAGCAACGAGTCGGTCAACCCGGCCAGCATGCTGATCGAGCCGCTTAGCCACCAGGCGATGGCCTTGGTGACGATCAAAATACCTGCCACTGCCACCGATGCGCGGGTGGCGAGGCGTAACAGGCGTGCGTGTTCCGTGCTGCTGGTCATGAACGTTCCTTGTGTCAGGCGGCGGGGGCAAGGCCGTAAAGGGCCAATTGCTGCACGCTGCCTGTGTGCTGGATCAGGCGCGGATCGTTGAGTGGAAAGCTGCCGCCCAGTTCACGTTCCAGGAGGGTTTGCAGCTTGCTGTTATCCACCTTGCCGTCCGCGCCGATGGCTTCTTGCAGTTTTTCCGGGGCGATCTGCGCGGTCTTGCCTGGCGGGAAGTAAATCGCGCCGGTGGCAAAGTCGACGCCAAAGGCAATCAGGCCCGGGATCACATAAAACAGCAAGCCCACGGCATCCAGCACGGCAATCATCGGATCGATCTTGCCGTCAATCTGACCCCGGCGGTCAGGGAAGAAAATACTGCCGCAGGCAGTCAGTTGAGTGAACAGGGCTGCAATCACAACGCCACCAATCACACGCGAAGACATACGCATAGCAAAACCTCATAAACGTTGAAGGGCCAAACCCAACACTAAGACGGTGCTTAATGCCGAACTGTTCGCCGTTATACTCGCCGCACTGTTCTGGAGCCACCATGATTTCTCTGCCGATTGATGAAGTTTTACCCGCGCTGCGCCTTGCCTTGGCTGAACGTCACGAAGCGGTGCTCGAAGCACCGCCCGGCGCCGGTAAAACCACTCGTGTCCCTCTGGCCTTACTCAACGAGCCGTGGCTTGCGGGGCAGAAGATTGTGATGCTCGAACCCCGACGGCTCGCCGCCCGCGCCGCGGCCGAACGGTTGGCCAGCGAACTGGGCGAAAAAGTCGGCGAGACCGTGGGCTACCGCATTCGCCTCGACAGTAAAGTCGGCCCCGATACGCGCATTGAAGTGGTCACCGAAGGCATTCTCACCCGGCGTTTGCAACAGGATCCGGCGCTCGAAGGTGTCGGTCTGCTGATCTTCGACGAATTCCATGAGCGTAGTCTGGATGCCGATCTGGCGTTGGCCCTGAGCCTGAACGGCCGTGAGTTGTTTCGTGACGAGCTGCCGCTGAAGATCTTGCTGATGTCGGCGACGCTTGAGGGCGATCGGCTCGCCAGCGTGCTCAATGACGCGCCTGTGTTGCGCAGTGAGGGGCGCATGTACCCGGTTGCCATGCGCTGGGGCCGGCCGTTTGTGCCCGGTGAGTTCATCGAGCCACGGGTGGTCCAGACCGTGCTGGAAGCCATCAACGATGAGACAGGCAGTCTGCTGGTGTTCTTGCCGGGTCAGGCAGAGATCCGCAGGGTTTATCAACAGTTGGCACAAGCGCTGGAATCGCGCAGCGACATCCTGCTGTGCCCGCTGCACGGTGATCTTGAGCTGGGCGCGCAACGGGCGGCTATCGAGCCTGCGCCTGCGGGCCAGCGCAAAGTGGTGCTGGCCACCAATATTGCGGAAACCAGCCTCACCATCGACGGCGTGCGCGTGGTGATTGATGCCGGGCTGGCGCGTGTCCCGCGGTTTGACCCGGGCAGTGGCATGACCCGCCTCGACACGCAGCGTATTTCCCGCGCCAGCGCCACGCAACGGGCTGGCCGCGCCGGGCGACTTGAGCCGGGCGTGTGTTATCGATTGTGGTCTGAAGACCAGCATGCGCAGTTGGCGGCCTATGGCAGTGCCGAGGTCTTGCAGGCCGATCTCGCGGGGTTGGCGCTGCAATTGGCGCGCTGGGGCGTGACCCCGCACGAGCTGATTTGGCTCGATGTGCCGCCATCGTCCAGTTATGCACAGGCGCAACAGCTGCTGGAACGCCTGGGTGCCTTGCAGCGGTCGTCGAATCAAGGCTGCACCCTGACGGCACATGGCGAGGCAATGGCCGAGTTGCCGGCGCACCCGCGTATCGCGCACTTGTTATTGCGCGGGCAGGCATGGGGGCTGGCGGACATGGCCTGTAACGTCGCAGCGCTGCTGGGTGAGCGAGATATTCTCCGCGGTGCCGGTGCCGATCTGCACAGCCGTTTGGCTTTGTTGGCCGCAGAGGCACGCGCGACGCGGGGCGGGCAGGGCGGCGTACAGCGTGCCAGACAACTGGCGCGCCAGTACCGAGCGCAGTTACGCGGCAAACCGACGCGCCCGGTGGCTGATCCCGAGCACCCGCGCTGGCTCGGTGCCTTGCTGGCCTTGGCCTATCCCGACCGCATTGCCCAGCAGCGCAAGCCCGGCGGTGCCGAATACCGTCTGGCCAATGGCCGGGCCGCGCTGTTCAGCGAGGTCGATGCACTGATGAAGCAGCCATGGCTGGTCATTGCCGACCTGGGCAGCCGTCAGGGACAGCGCGAAGAACGCATTTACCTGGCGGCAGAATTTGATCCCGCGTTACTCGACGGTGTGCTGAGTGAACAGGTCAGTGTGGTCGATCAATTGGACTGGGACGAGCGCGAAGGCGTACTGCGCGCAGAGCGTCAACGTAAAGTGGGTGAGCTGGTGCTGAGCCGCGAACCGTTGACGGGCCTTGATGAAACGGCGCGTTCCCGGGCATTGGTCAATCTGGTACGGCGCAAGGGCCTGGAACTGTTGCCGTGGACGCCTGAACTGCGTCAATGGCAAGCCCGGGTAGGGCTGTTGCGTCAGTTGGACCTTGAGGCCCACGGCCAGAGTGACTGGCCGGATGTCAGTGATGCGGCGCTCTTGACCAGCCTGGAAGACTGGCTGGCGCCGTACGTGGGGCGTGTCTCGCGGCTCAGCCACTTCGCCAGCCTCGATTTGTCGAGCATTGTGCACAATTTGCTGCCGTGGCCGTTGCCGCAACGGCTTGAAGAACAGGCGCCGCATCACATCAAAGTGCCATCTGGTTCATCGGTGCGACTGGACTACAGCGAACACCCACCGATTTTGGCGGTGCGTCTGCAAGAACTGTTCGGGTTGGCGGATACCCCGCGGATTGCGGGTGGGCGGCAGGTGGTCAAGTTGCACCTGTTGTCGCCGGCGCGACGTCCGGTGCAGGTGACCCAGGACTTGGCCAACTTTTGGCGCAGCACCTATGCCGAGGTCAAGAAAGACCTTAAAGGACGTTATCCCAAGCATTACTGGCCCGACGATCCACTCGTTGCCGAAGCCACGGCGCGCATCAAACCCAGAAAAACGTAGCCGCCCACGGGCGGCCTCGATTCAATCCAGCGGCAGCAAAAAGCGGCCTGTAACTGGCAAGTGGTCGGAGAGGGTGAGCGTGTCTTCCTGCCGCACGTAGCCCTCGATGCGTTTGAGTTTCGGGCTGTAAAACAGGTAGTCGAGGGTACGGTCGGGCTCCTCGACACGCGGATTGTTCGGGAAGTGCGTGAGCCACAGTTCGCGGTCGATGCCGGTCGCTTCAGGGTTGCTGGGAATCATTGGGTACTTTTCCCACAGCAAATGCAGCTCGCTGTCAGGCGAGTAACCTGTGCGCAATTCGGCTGGCAGGCGCAGGAACTGGCCGATAGGCAGCAAGTTGAAGTCCCCGCCGATCAGCCAAGGGGTGCCATACCCCTCAAACTTGTCCACCACCGCAGCGGTCGCTTGCATTTGTCGAAGCAGGTTACTGTTGTTCTGCGTCGGGCGGTCGAGTTGGGTATTGATGGCCACCAATTGCCCGCCATCGTTCAGGGGCAGGTAGCTGACCAGCAGGGCGGGTTTGGGTTGAAACTGGCGGCTGACGAAATTGGCCTCGGCCACCGGTAATTGCACGCGCTCGGCGTGTTCGATCTGGAAGCGGCTCAGCGTCACCAGGGTGCGCCCGACACTGCCGAAAATATGCCGGTCGGGGACGAAGTCGGCTTTCCAGGTGAATGCTTGCGCGCTGCAGGGGTAAAGGTCGATCAGGCGTTCCTGCAACAGTTTTAACTGATCCTGATAGGCACTGGCCTTGGCGTTTTGGTCGACCTCTTGCAGCAAGACCAGATCGGGCTTTTCATCGCGGATGATTCGCGCCACCTGATCCAGGCTGAAAGCCATGTCTTCGCGGTTGGGCCGGGTATCCGGCCCGCTGCCGTCGCTCAGGTTGTACCAAAACACATAACGCTTGCCCGCCAGGTATTGCACGTTCCAGGTCATGACCTTGAGCGCCTGACCGGGCACCAGCACCGGCGCATTGGCGGGGCAACTGACAGTCAGTACCTCTTTGGCCTCCGGACGCCACGTCAGGCTGTAGATCAGGCATGCCAACAGCGCTGCTGTCAGCAAGAAACCCACTACGGTATTACGCAAAAGACGTGACATGGACTCGGCTTATAAAGGTTGCAGTGAAGGCAGAGCATACGCGCCCCATGCGCGGCATCCCACCGTCTAAGTTGTAGGTGAACCTTCTATTACTTATCGGAAGTTTCTCGAATCAGCATAAATAAACGGAAGAGGACCACCGATAAAAACAACTGCAAGAAGCTGTTGATGCTTTCGAGCACCAATGACAACACCGGATTTTCGGCCCGCGGGTACACCGAAAACCCTGTTTCCTTGAGCAGCATCAAGGGTCCGAGTACCGCCAGAATGCACACGAAGATGCGCCAGAAGTGGCCCCGGCTCAGTTCAAAACTCGACTTCAAGGCGGCCAGCGGCGGTTTGTCGCGCAGGACCAGTTGGTATTCGGCAAAGGCAAACACTACGGTCAGGTAGATCCCGGGCACAAAGAACATCGACAGCCCCAGCACGATGAGCAGGGTGCTGATGGCCGCCAGCAACGCGAACTTTGGCCACAGCTGCAACGCTCTGGCCAGCAGGTCACGGTTGCGCGGGCTTTCGCCACGGCTACGCGCGTCGAGAAACAGGATCAGGGCCGCGGTGTAGATGGGGTACACCAGCAAGCCGACGACCAACCCGTAGCCGGGTGACGCATCCGGCCCTGTGGCATGGTCGACGAGTTGTTGCAGCACGGCTTCAAGAATCACCAGCGGCAAGCACAGCGTCGCAATCTGGCCCAGGTTGCGCTGGAAGAAGTACAGGGAGTCGCGAATAACAGTCAGCGGATTCATGGTTCGGTATCAGCATTCAAAAGCGGTGCGCCACTTTAACCGATCAGGCCCGGCATCAAGCAAATGCAAGTGTTTAAGTTGCTGTAAGACGCAGGCGGTATCGGGCGCGGCGGGCGGTTTATCCACGCAAACCTTACGCGGGCTGGCATACTGCCCCCCTTGTTTTCAGTCGTGCGCCCATTTGCCTGGACGCCTTGAGGTGTCCCCTGTGAAAAAAATTGCAGTCTTTGCAGATGTGCAGAACCTCTATTACACGGTTCGCCAGGCGTATGGCTGCCATTTCAATTACGCCGCCCTGTGGGCCGATATCAGCCAACGCGGTGAGATTGTTGAAGCCTATGCGTACGCCATCGACCGTGGTGACAGCAAACAGCAGCAGTTTCAGCAAATTTTGCGCAACCTCGGTTTCACGGTGAAGCTCAAGCCTTATATCCAGCGCAGTGATGGCTCGGCCAAAGGCGACTGGGACGTGGGCATCACCATCGACATCATGGACGCCGCGGCCAATGTGGATGAAGTGGTACTGGCCTCGGGCGATGGCGATTTCGACCTGCTGCTCGAGCGCATTGCCAGCAAGCACGGGGTCGAAACCGTGGCTTACGGCGTGCCGGGCCTGACCGCCAACTCCTTGATCCGCGCGGCCACGCGCTACGTGCCGATTGAAGGCAATTTGCTGCTCAAGTAACGCTCATTTTTTACAGGATTGACCCCGTTTGGAACGTATCGCCGTCATCGACTTTGAAACCACTGGCATTTCCCCGAGCAGCACGTGCCGGGCCACTGAAATCGCTGTGGTGATTCTGGAACAGGGCCGCATTGTCGACCGTTACCAGAGCCTGATGAATGCAGGCGTGCGCGTGCCGGGTTTCATCGAGCAGTTGACGGGTATCAGCAACGCCATGTTGCGCACCGCGCCATCGGCCGAACAGGTGATGAACGAGGTCAACGAATTCGTCGGCATTACCCCGTTGCTGGCGCATAACGCCGCGTTCGACCAAAAATTCTGGGACTTCGAGATGGGCCGCATCAAGCGTACCCGCTTGCAGAACTTTGCCTGCTCGCTGCTGTTGGCGCGGCGTTTGATGCCCGCCGCGCCCAATCACAAGCTTGGTACGCTGACCACGTTTGCCGACCTGCCTCACACCGGCAAGGCGCACCGGGCGATGGCCGACGCCGAAATGGCCGCCAACCTGACCGCACATCTGGCCCGGCAACTGCGCGAACACCACGGTCTGCGTGAGCTGAATCACGATTTGCTGTGCAGCCTGCAAAAAGTGCCGGCCGCCAAGATCAATGACCACCTCAAGCGATACCGCGGTTTCTGATTGTCAGCCTGCGGCTGCAAAACGGTAAAAGTGTACGGCCACTTTTCATGCATTCTGTTACTTCTGCTCCACCCGCCACTTGTCTAGACTCCCAGGTCCCCTGCCTTTGCCTTTGAGCTGAACCATGCCTGCCGCACGTCGTTTCCCGTTGCAATTGATCGGTGCTTTTTTCGCGTTGTATGTGATCTGGGGTTCGACCTATCTGGTGATCCGTATTGGCATTGAGTCCTGGCCGCCATTGATGATGGCCGGGGTGCGTTTCCTCGTGGCGGGCAGCTTGATGTATGCGTTCATGCGCTGGCGCGGATCCCCACGCCCAACGTGGGTACAGTGGCGTTCGGCAGCAATGATCGGCTTTTTGCTGTTGGCTTGCGGCAATGGTGGCGTGACGCTGGCTGAGCATTCGGGCGTGGCCTCAGGGGTGGCAGCGTTAGCCGTGGCCACTGTGCCGCTGTTCACCTTGCTGTTCGGCTATTTTTGGGGGGCACGCAATACCCGGCTGGAATGGGCCGGGATCGTGCTCGGGTTGATCGGTATTGCCATGCTCAACCTCGGCTCCAACCTGCAAGCCAGTCCGCTGGGGGCGGCGATGATTTTATTCGCAGCGGCGGCATGGGCGTTTGGTTCGGTCTGGAGCCGCCATTTGCCTCTTCCTGCGGGGCCAATGGCCAGCGCTGCAGAAATGCTCACTGCCGGCGCTGTGTTGCTCATTGGCAGCCTGGTGAGTGGGGAGCGTCTGACCCATATGCCGACGGCTGCCGGGTGGGGCGCCTTACTGTACCTGGTGTTTTTCGGCTCGATCATCGCCTTCAGTGCTTACATGTATTTGCTCAAAAACGTACGTCCGGCAGCGGCCACCAGCTACGCCTATGTCAACCCGGCTGTGGCGGTGATGCTCGGCATCGCCTTTGCGGGCGAGACCATCGGTTTCGAAGAGTGCCTGGCGATGGCGGTCATCATCAGCGCTGTGGTGTTGATCGGGTTGCCGCAGTGGCGCAAGCAGAAACCCGTCTGAATTAGGGTAAACTGCGCGCCATTGCAACGTATGCACCCACGCGCTGACCTTTTTCGACGGTATCCCCATGACATTCGCCTCCCTTGGCCTGATCGAACCCTTGCTGCGCGCCCTTGAGACGCTCGGCTACCAGACCCCGACCCCGGTTCAGGCACAAGCCATTCCCGCCGTGCTGGCGGGGCGCGACCTGATGGCCGCCGCCCAGACCGGCACCGGTAAAACCGGTGGCTTTGCCCTGCCGCTCTTGCAGTCGTTGACCATGGAAGGCCCGAAAGTCGCCAGTAACGCCGTGCGTGCGCTGGTGCTGGTGCCGACCCGCGAGTTGGCCGAACAGGTTCACGAAAGCATTCGCCAGTACGCCGAACACCTGCCCCTGAGCACCTACGCGGTGTATGGCGGCGTCAGCATCAACCCGCAAATGATGAAAATGCGCAAAGGTGTTGATGTGTTGGTGGCCACGCCGGGTCGGTTGCTTGATCTGTATCGCCAGAAAGCGATCAAGTTCAACCAGCTGCAAACCCTGATTCTGGACGAAGCCGATCGCATGCTCGATCTGGGCTTCAGCGAAGAACTGCGTGACATCTACCGCGCCTTGCCAAAAAAGCGTCAGACCCTGTTGTTCTCGGCCACGTTCTCGGATGCGATCCGGGCGCTGGGCGAGCAAATGCTCGATAACCCGCTGAGCATTGAAGTCAGCCCGCGTAACGTTGCGGCCAGCAGCGTCAAGCAATGGGTGATCCCGGTCGACAAGAAACGCAAAGCCGAGCTGTTCCTGCATTTGCTGCGCACCCAGCGCTGGAAGCAGGTGCTGGTGTTCGCCAAAACCCGCAATGGCGTAGATGACCTGGTGGGCAAACTGCAAGCGCTGGGCATCAACGCTGACGGCATCCATGGCGATAAACCGCAGGCAACGCGTCAACGGGCGCTGGATCGCTTCAAGGCCAGTGACGTGCAGATTCTTGTGGCCACCGACGTGGCGGCCCGTGGTCTGGACATCGAAGACCTGCCGCTGGTGGTCAACTTCGACCTGCCGATCGTGGCCGAAGACTACATCCATCGCATTGGCCGTACCGGCCGCGCCGGTCAGAAGGGCGAGGCGATTTCGCTGGTGTGTGCCGATGAAGTGAACATGCTCTCGGCCATTGAGATGCTGACTCGCCAGACCTTGGCGCGTCATGAAGAGCAGGACTTCGAGCCTGAGCACCGCGTGCCCGAAACGGATGCCTCGGGTCAGGTGATCAAAAAGCCGAAGAAGCCTAAAAAGCCGAAAACCTCAGGCGGTGGCGGTAAGCGTAACCTGGGCAAATGGGTCGATAGCGGTGAAGTGGCCCCGGCCGAACCGACGGTCAAGCCTGTGCGTAAAGTACCCGTGTTCAATACGGGCCCGCGCAAACGCAAGTAAGGTTTTAACCGCTACCTCGGGCTGCCGGGTAGCGGTTTAATTCAGGCCTGATGGTGCAACCAGCTTAATACCCCCAACCCGGCGGCGCGGCCACTGGCGAAACAGCCGGTGAGCAAATAGCCGCCAGTGGGCGCTTCCCAGTCCAGCATCTCGCCTGCGCAGAACACCCCCGGCAACTGTTTGAGCATCAAATGCTCGTCCAGCGCCTCAAAGGGTACGCCGCCTGCGCTGCTGATGGCCTCGTCCAGCGGACGTGGCGTGATCAGTTGCAATGGCAGCGCTTTGATCGCACGCGCCAGTTGGGCAGGGTTCGTGAAACATTCGGCGGGGGCCAATTCGCGCAGCAGCGCTGCTTTTACTCCGTCCAGCCCGAGCTGGCTGTGCAGATGCTTGCTCATCGAGCGTGAGCCGCGCGGTTTGGCCAGCGCCTTTTCCACGTTATCCACAGCCTTGCCCGGTAACAGGTCGATCAGAACCGTGGCTGCCCCTTGCTGGTTGATCGCTTCTCGAATCGGTGCCGACCACGCGTAAATCAGGCTGCCTTCTATACCACTGGCCGTGATCACGCATTCACCCAAACGCGGGCTGTGATGCTCCAGTGCGAGGGCGATATTTTTCAGCGGCGCACCGGCGAATTTGTTGCGCAATACCTCGCTCCAACCTGCCACCTCAAACCCGCAGTTGCTGGGTTGCAGCGGCGCCAGCGCGACACCGCGCTCAGCCAGCAGCGGCATCCACGCCCCATCGGACCCGAGCCGCGCCCAACTGCCGCCTCCCAGTGCCAAAACCGTTGCGTCGGGGGTGATGTGTTTTTCACCTTCCGGGCTGTCGACGCGCAATGCGCCATCGGGCAGCCAGCCTAACCAGCGATGGCGGGTGTGGATAACGACACCGGACTCGCGCAAACGCTTGAGCCAGGCGCGTAAAAGCGGCGCGGCTTTCATGTCGGTGGGGAACACCCGGCCCGAGCTGCCAACGAAGGTCTCGATCCCTAGCCCGTGAATCCACCGGCACAGCGCATCGGCATCAAAGGCACGCAACAGTGGCGCAATCTGTGGCGCCCGTTCGGCATAGCGTGAAAGAAAGGCAGGGTACGCTTCGGAATGGGTGATGTTCATGCCCCCGACCCCGGCCAGTAAAAACTTGCGCCCAACCGACGGCATGGCGTCGTACACATCAACGCGCACACCCGCCTGACTCAGCACTTCTGCGGCCATAAGGCCCGCCGGGCCACCGCCAATAATGGCAACATGAGGGGGAAGGGAAGTGATGGCGTCAGTCATGGCAAGCTGCAAATCGGCGAAATAAGCGGCGCATTCTACCTGACTGCGCAAACCCGTAGTCGCTGCCCAGGCATGAGGCCGTGATCGGCCATCACGTCGCGTTAATTACTCACCGCGACGTCACGGCTCACGCGCCCGGTGCAGAGCGGCCCGGCAGCGGTTTTAGCCTGTGGCGACTGGATCTGTATGAAAAACACACAGCGCCTTGCAGGCCCCGTTCTGTATGGGCTGCAAGGGCTTTCACTCAGGTTATCCACAAGCAGCTCCACAGGCATTGTGGGTAATTAATCGCAGCCCATTGAGCGCCAGACGCTGTGCGCGCTGTGATGCAAAATCCCATGGCGGCGCGCGAGCGCTTTACGGTCTTTGCTGTAGCCACCGCCGATTACCCCGACCACCGGTATGTCACGGCCCAGACAATGGCGCAGGACGGCTTCGTCACGCGCCGCGAGGCCTGCGTCAGTCAGTTTCAAATACCCCAACGCGTCATCCTGGTGGACATCGACCCCGGCGTCGTACAACACCAAGTCCGGCTGGTACAGCGGCAATAAGTAATTCAGCGCTTCATCCACTACTTGTAAATAGGCCGCATCGCCCATACCCATGGGCAGGCCAATGTCCCAGTCGCTTTGCGCCTTGCGCGCCGGAAAGTTCTTTTCGCAGTGCAGCGAAACAGTAACCGCCTCTGGCGTAGATTCCAGAATGCGGGCCGTGCCATCACCTTGGTGCACGTCGCAGTCAAAAATCAGCACGCGACTTACGCGCCCGCTTTCCAGCAAATAACGGCTGATGACTGCCAGATCATTGAAGATGCAAAAGCCCGCAGGGTGATCGTAGTGCGCGTGATGGGTGCCACCGGCCAAGTGGCAGGCCAAGCCGTGGCTCAATGCCTGTTCCGCGGCGAGCAAGGAGCCGCCGACTGCGCGAATCGTGCGCCGCGCCAGGGCTTCGCTCCAGGGCAGGCCCAGACGACGCTGATCTTCACGCGCCAGCTCGCCCGCCATGTAGCGCTCGATGTACGCCGGATCATGGGCGAGGGCGAGGATATCCACAGGGCATAGCTCGGGGCGAAGCAGGTCGGTGTCCCGGGTCAGCCCGGTTTCCACCAGGTGGTCGCGCAGCAGGCGGAATTTATCCATTGGGAAACGATGCTCGGGCGGGAACGCCGGGCTGTAGTCATCGTGATAAATCAGCGGTAAAGGCATGGGGATTTCACGTCGGAACGAGCGCCGGATCTTAACAGCGCGGTACACTGCCCGACAGATGAAAAGCCCGGTCATCAATCGGAGGGGTTTGATGGAGCAAATTCAGGAGCTCGAAAGTGCCCGTCTGCGCTTGCGTCCCTGGCGCGACACGGATCTGGCAGAGTTCGCTGCCATGTGCGCCGATCCCCAGGTCATGCGGTATTTTCCGGGGCTGCTTACTCGCCTCGAAAGTGCTGCCATGATTGGCCGTATTCGCGGTCACTTTGCTGAATATGGTTACGGGCTGTGGGCACTGGAGCGTAAAGACACGGGTGCGTTTATCGGCTTTACCGGTTTATGGAACGTCGGGTTCGATGCACCGTTCACGCCGGCTGTCGAGATTGGCTGGCGCCTGGCGCCCGAACATTGGGGGTTGGGCTACGCCAGTGAAGCCGCCTGGGCAGTGTTGCGCTGCGCGTTTGACCGACTGGCGCTGGATCAAGTGGTGTCTTTTACCACCGAGGCCAATTTGCCTTCGCAAAAAGTGATGCAGGCCATCGGTATGCAGCGTGACCTGGCGGGAGATTTTGAACACCCGAAGCTCCCGGAGGGGCATGCATTGCGGCCCCACGTGCTGTATCGGATCAGTCGGGCGCAATGGTTGGAAACACTGCACGGATAAGCAGGCAAATGACTTTCAAGTTGTAGGTTAGGCGGCGAGTGCCGAATTTTGTTTGACCGTCGCAGCGAAGATTGCGCCGGTATTGCTCTGTGTGAGGAAAAACTGAATGAGCCAAGTGTTGGATGATCTGGTCAATTTGCTGACCCTGGAACCGATCGAAGAGAACCTCTTTCGCGGCCGCAGTCAGGACTTGGGCTTTCGCCAGTTGTTCGGCGGTCAGGTGCTCGGCCAATCGTTGTCCGCCATGAGCCAGACGGTTGAAGACGTCCGGCACGTGCATTCGATGCATGGTTACTTCCTGCGGCCCGGCGATGCCGGACTGGCCGTGGTGTATCAGGTCGACCGGGTGCGCGATGGCGGCAGCTTCAGCACGCGCAGGGTGACGGCGATCCAGAAGGGCCAGCCGATTTTTACCTGCAGCGCGTCGTTTCAATACGATGAAGGCGGATTCGAGCATCAGATTCCGATGCCCCAGGTGGTCGGCCCTGAGAATCTGCCCTCCGAGCTGGAGCTGATCCGTCAGCGCGCGCACCTGATTCCTGAGGCCATGCGCGAAAAACTGCTGTGTGCCAAACCCATCGAATTCCGTCCGGTGGTGGGGGAAGACCCGTTCAACCCCAAGGTCTGCGACCCGATCAAGTACGTCTGGTTTCGGGCCGACGGCGCGCTGGCCGATACCCCCGCGCTGCATAAGTACCTGCTGGCTTACGCCTCGGACTTCGGCTTGCTGACCACCTCGCTGCTGCCTCATGGCAAAGGCGTGTGGCAAAAAGACATGCAAGTGGCCAGCCTCGACCACGCCCTGTGGTTCCACGCAGACCTGCGTGCTGACGACTGGTTGCTGTATGCCATGGACAGCCCTTGGGCAGGCAACTCCCGTGGCTTCTCCCGCGGCAGCGTGTATAACCGCGCCGGGCAGTTGGTGGCATCGGTCACTCAGGAAGGTTTAATTCGCCATCGCAAGGACTGGGCATGACGCTAAAAGATGTAAAGCATTGGGTGTTCGACATGGACGGCACGCTAACCGTGGCGGTGCATGACTTCCAACTGATTCATCGCGAACTGTGTATCCCGGACGATGAAGACATCCTTACTCACCTCGCCGGTTTGCCGCCCGCCGAATCGGCCGAAAAGTACGCCTGGCTGCTGGAGCACGAGCGTGAGCTGGCGCTGGCCTCGAAAGCGGCCCCTGGCGCGGTCGAGTTGGTTCTCGATCTCGTCGAGCGCGGCGTGCGTTTAGGCGTGTTGACCCGCAACGCACAGGAACTGGCGCGCATCACCCTCAAGGCCATCGGTCTTGAGCAATGTTTCGCGGCTCAAGACGTGTTGGGGCGTGACAACGCAGCGCACAAACCCGACCCCGATGGCCTGCTGAAACTGGCCAAAGCGTGGAACGTTGAGCCTGCGCAGATGGTGATGGTAGGGGATTTCCGTTTTGACCTTGAGTGCGGGCGTGCTGCTGGCAGCAAGACTGTGCTGGTCAACGTCCCTGAAAACCCGTGGCCCGGTCTGGCCGACTGGCACGCCAGGGATTGTTTTGAACTGCGGCGTTTGTTGGCCTGACCTCGGCCAGTCTCACGTGTCACATGCGCAGCCCGATAGCCGCTACTTGTCAGCGGCTTTGCGGGTTGCGATATTTTTAAAACCGTTACAGGCTCGGTGCGGAAAAGGTGTCGCACTGATTAATGTCGCCATGCGCGAAACCGGTCTTGAACCACTTCACCCGTTGCGCCGAAGTACCGTGGGTAAAGGAGTCTGGCACTACGCGCCCTTGGCCTTGTTGCTGCAAACGGTCATCACCAATGGCGTTTGCCGCGTTCAGCGCTTCCTCAATGTCACCCGGCTCCAGCCAGTTCAAGCGTTTTTGCGCAATGCTGGCCCACACGCCTGCCAGACAGTCCGCTTGTAATTCCTGACGTACCAGCAAACCGCCATCGCCTTTCATGGGTTTGCCTTGCTGACGGGCCATTTGCATTTTCGACGATACGCCCAACAACGTTTGCACGTGATGGCCCACTTCATGGGCAATCACATACGCCTGGGCAAAATCCCCTGCGGCTTGAAAGCGCTGAGCCATCTCCTGGAAAAAGCTCATGTCCAGGTAGACTTTCTGGTCGGCTGGGCAGTAAAAAGGTCCGCTGGCGGAGGAGGCAGAGCCGCACGCCGAGTTGATCTGACCACTGAACAACACCAGGGTCGGGTCTTTATAGGTGCGGCCAGACTGCTGAAAGACCTGACGCCATGTGTCTTCGGTGTCGCCCAGCACGGCACGCACGAACTCGGCTTGTTGATCGTTGGCAGGCGGCGCATGGCCTGTTTGTTGCGAGACCTGCGGCGATGATTGCTCCGTCAACTGGCCGCTCAACTGCCCGAGAATTTGCAGGGGGTCCTGCCCGGTCAGCAAGCCGAAACCGACGATGACCACAACGGCCATCAGGCTCAAGCCTTTACCGCCCCCGATGCGCATCCCGCCGCCGCCTCCGGTACTTTGATCGCGCACGTCTTCCACGTTGTCGCTACGCCGGCCTTTTTTCCAAAGCATGGAGGTTTCCTCTATCAATCGTTTTCATAAGTGTTGTTGCTGACGGAGGGCTGCGCCAGCCCGGCTGTCAGACGCTCTTGCACAGACCGCGGAGTGTGGCACTTAGTGCTATGACGCCGCAGTGATAAGTTCAGGTAGATGGCAGTCACCCTGAGGGTCAATCGAAAAACATTCTCGAGAAAAACTAAAAGGGGCCGCTTTCCTTCATGCTCCAGGGAGCCGGTTTTTCGGGGATGGATCTCAGCGGCTTGTTCCTCGGGGAAGTGACCTGCCTAAGGTTGAGCATGGACGAAAAGCTCAAATCGACAACTCACTCTGTTTCCTTTGCGGCAAGCCAAGAAACCCTGGTAGAAGCCGAGGATGAACGGGCAAGGCATGGAACCCCATGCAAGGGTCGGAAAACAGCGCAAGCCCTGAAGCAGACGCTTTTCACGCTGCCCTGACGGGGTCAGGGCATTGGTCGTCTCAACGTGATTGAGGGACTGGCCTCCGTTGCAGCTTCACGCTGAATTGAAATTTCTGACGGCTTATTACAGACGTATCGTTCTAGATCGTTGGCCTATGTCACGCAGTGTCTTCAGACGCATGCCTCAGTATTTTTCTGCGTATTGACGAAAGGCTTGCTGCGAAGCGTCAAGAAAGACGTCACTGCTGACGCTTAACCAGAGAATAGCCAAGGCCCCGAACAGCGGTGGGCGGTGCTGGGCGGTTAGGGTTTGGCCGTAAGAAGTGGCAGTGGAGTCCCCGAGCGCAGGGTGCAAACGACGTTAAAAAACGTACTCGGCGGAGTGCCGGGGCAGGGGGAAGGTTTTACGAACGCTTCGCGTCCGATTACAACCTCGGGGCTCTTGAGCGACGACAGGTGAGCTTGTGTAGTCGCTCAAGAGCCCCGAGGTTTTTTACAGCCGCTTACCGGCGAACCAGCAGCACACCGGATTCCATGTGGTGGGTCCACGGGAATTGGTCAAACACCGCGCAACGCTCGATGCGGTGGGTGTCGTGCAGTTGGGCGATGTTCTCGGCCAGGGTCAGCGGGTTACACGAGATATACAGAATGTTGTCGAAGCGTCGGGTCAGTTCGCAGGTGTCCGGGTCCATGCCAGCACGGGGCGGGTCAACGAACACACTGCCAAAGTCGTAGCTTTTCAGGTCAATGCCCTGCAAACGCCGGAACGGACGCACTTCATTCAGCGCCTCGGTCAACTCTTCAGCCGACAACCTGACCAGCGTGACGTTATCCACAGCGTTGTCGCTGAGGTTGTTGAGCGCGGCATACACTGAGGTCTTGCTGATTTCAGTGGCCAGCACTTTGCGCACACGGGTGGCCAGCGGCAAGGTGAAGTTGCCGTTGCCGCAATACAGCTCCAGCAAGTCATCCGAACGCTCGCCGAGCGCCTCGTAGGCCCAATTGAGCATCTTTTGGTTCACCGTGCCGTTAGGCTGGGTGAACGCGCCTTCAGGCTGTTGATAACTGAAGGTGCGACCTGCCACCTCAAGTTTTTCCACCACATGATCGCGCCCGATCACGACACGCTTGCCTTTGGAACGGCCAATCACGCTGATGTCGAGGTCTTGAGCCAGCTGTTCGGCTGCCTGTTGCCAGTGCTCATCCAGCGGGCGGTGGTAGCACAACGTGACCATCGCATCGCCTGCGAGGGTGGTCTGGAACTCCACCTGAAACAGCTTGTGGCTCAACGCGGAGCTGGCTTTCCAGGCGGCCTTGAGCTGCGGCATCAACTGATTGATCCGCAGGCTGGCAATCGGAAAATCTTCGATCAGGATCGGCGTGCGTTTGTCTTCCGGGGAAAACATCGCGTAGTGACGCTCGCCGGCTTCGCGCCACAGGCGGAACTCGGCGCGCAGACGAAAGTGTGTCATCGGCGAGTCGAAGACTTGAGGTTCCGGCGCGTCGAACGGCGCCAGCAACTCGCGCAGACGGTTGGCCTTGGCCTCCAGCTCTACGGCGTACGTTGCAGAATCAAACGGCAAGGCACTCATGCGTTAAACCAACCCAATTTGACCACGAACAAGACCGACAGAATGATTAATGGCGCATTCAGCTCGCGGGCGCGGCCCGACAGCAACTTGATCACTGTCCAGGAAATGAAGCCGAAGGCGATACCGTTGGCGATGGAATACGTGAACGGCATGGCCAGCGCGGTAATGACCACGGGCGCGGCAACGGTCACGTCGTCCCATTCGATCTCGGCCAGGCCGCTCATCATCAGCACGGCCACGAACATCAGGGCTGGCGCGGTGGCGAATGCCGGTACGCTGGCGGCCAAGGGCGAGAAGAACAGTGCCAGCAAGAACATGATGCCGACCACGATGGCGGTCAGACCGGTACGGCCCCCGGCGCTCACGCCAGCAGCCGATTCGATGTAGCTGGTGGTGGTGGAGGTACCCAGCAACGAACCGGCCATGGCCGCGGTGCTGTCAGCAATCAGGGCACGGCCCATTTTCGGCATATGGCCGTCTTTGCCCATCAGGCCTGCACGCTTGGCAACCCCGATCAGGGTGCCCGAGTTGTCAAACAGGTCAACGAACAGGAACGCAAAGATCACGCTGACCAGGCCGATGTCCAGCGCGCCTTTGATGTCCAGTTGCAGGAAGGTTGGGGCCAGCGAAGGCGGCATCGACATCACACCACCGAACGCGGTCACGCCCATCAGGATAGAGGCGACGGTCACGCCCAGAATGCCGATCAGCACTGCGCCCCGAACTTTCATGGCTTCCAGCGCCACGATCACGGCAAAGCCCAGCGAAGCCAGGATGACTTTTGGTTGAGTCAGGTCGCCCATGCCGACCAGTGTGGCCTGGTTGGCCACCACGATGCCGGCGTTACCCAGTGCGATCAGCGCCAAAAACAGGCCGATACCGGCGGCAATCGCTGAGCGCAGGGGCAGCGGAATGCTGTTGATGATCCATTCGCGGATGCGAAAAATCGACAGCAGGAAGAACAATACGGCGGAAATGAAGACGGCACCCAGCGCAACTTGCCAGGTGTGACCCATGTGCAGGACCACGGTGTAGGTGAAGAAGGCGTTCAGGCCCATGCCCGGAGCCAGCGCAATCGGGTAGTTGGCGATGATGCCCATGATTGCCGAACCGATGGCGGCCGCCAGGCAGGTTGCGACAAACACTGCGCCTTTATCCATGCCGGTTTCGCCGAGGATGCTCGGGTTTACGAACAGGATATAGGCCATTGCCAGAAACGTGGTGATCCCCGCAAGGATCTCGGTACGCACGTTGGTGTTGTGTGCCTTGAGTTGAAACAGCCTTTCCAGCATGCCAGTCCCCGTGGCGCCCCCAGGCGCCGTCATTAAATCGTTTTCAACAGCAAAGCACAGACTTGTAACGCCTGAAGTTTTTCTGTCTGTCGGAAAAAGCCGCGCATCATACCAGCAGCTTCAGCGTATGGCTGCTTTGGTTTGGGTGAGCGGCGATGTTTTGTAACGTCTGGGTGACAGGCATACTGTGTGCCAGTTTTTCGGGGGGCTTATGACACGCACTATCAAATCTGTTTTGGCTTGTTTGAGCCTGTTCCTCAGCGCAGGCCTCAATGCGGCACCCGCGCTGCCCTTGAGTGCGCTCGAAGTTTTGCAGGTGGTGTCTAAGACGGGCGCGACAGAGGAGGTGCGTGGTAATGAGAAAACCCGTAGAGCGCACCATGGCGCCACTATCAAGGTGCATGTGCTGGAGCGGGGTTATGGCAGTAACCAGCCGTGGGTAACCTTCAATGGGCATGAGGTAGATGGCACGCGCACACCGGTGTGTAACCGGGGTGAGGGGCTTGTGACCTGTAATGGTGCAGGCACCACAGTGGGTTACCTCTATACCTTCACGTTTCGTAACACCGATGGCGGGTGGTTCGAGTTTACTAACACCTCGCTGGTGCCACCGCATAACCGGCTGAGTGCACGCCTCTATATAAAGTAGCTGCTCCCAATCGGTAGCGACTACAGGGCTTTTTCTTCTAGCATCCGGTCGCGCCTGGCCAACCCGGGGAACAGTTTTATCCACAGCCCGGTGACGACCAGCGTTCCGAGGCCGCCCAACACCACCGCTGGCACGGTGCCCAACCAATGAGCCGTTGCGCCTGACTCGAACTCGCCCAGTTGGTTAGACGCGCCGATAAACAGGCCATTGACCGCGCTTACGCGACCGCGCATTTCATCCGGGGTTTGCAGTTGCACAAACGATGCGCGAATCACCATGCTGATCATGTCCGCCGCGCCAAGCACGACGAGTACTGCCATTGAGAACCAGAACGATGTCGACAGCCCGAAAGCGATGGTTGCGACGCCGAACACGCCCACGGCTGTAAACATGATGCGCCCGACCTTGCGCTCCACCGGGAAACGGGCCAGCCACAGGGACATCAGCAGCGCACCGACTGCCGGTGCCGATCGCAGCATGCCCAAGCCCCACGGCCCGGTAAGCAGGATGTCTTTGGCAAATACCGGCAACAGCGCCGTCGCGCCGCCCAGCAGCACGGCAAATAAGTCCAGCGATATCGCGCCCAGCACATCCGGGTGACGGCGGATAAAGCGAATGCCCCCCAGCAGTGAGTCCAACGGGGCTTTGCCTTTGTTCAATGCCGCTTGCCGTGCAGGCAAGTTGCTCATCAACAGCGCAGCAATGAAGTACAGCGCGACGGCAGGGCCATACACCCAGACACTGCCAAAGGCGTAGAGCAAACCGCCAAACGCCGGGGCAATAATGGTGGCCGATTGTTGCGCGGCCTGTGCCGCCGCCACCGCGCGGGGGAACAGGCTGGCGGGCACGATGGAGGGCAGCAGCGCCTGTGTGCTGGGCATTTCAAAGGAGCGGGCGCTGCCCAACAGGAACGCCAGGAGAAAAATCATTTCCCGCGTGACGTTGTCGGTTGCACTGCTGATGGCCAGCGCCAGCGCAATCATGCCCTGCAGGGTTTGGCAAAGCGCAGCGACTTTGCGCCGGTCATAGCGATCCGCCACATGCCCGGTGTGCAACATAAACAGCACACGCGGAGTGAACTCAATGAGACCGACCCAGCCCAGGTCCATGACGTTGCCAGTGAGCTGATACAAGTTCCAGCCGATGGCCACGGTCAGCATTTGAAAGGCACTGGCAGTAAAGATGCGGGCAAACCAAAAGGCGATAAACGGACGGTGATGGCGAAGTAATAAAGGCGGGTGATTCATTAAACGGCCGTCACTGCGGGTAAAGGAGGTGGCGAGGTTATCATTAAGTTGTAACAAGTAATGACGCAAAAAGGGGGCCGTAAAGCGGACAAACGGCAAGCGCGAAAACCTTCCAAAACGATTACCTGCATTTCTTGCAAAGGTCTATTCCGGGGCCTGGGACATCCTGTCACGCGACAACAAACCACATTAGCCGCTCGCCAGGAATGGACTACTCTTTCAGCATTGCTTGATCCAGATCAAAACACCTCACGTTTAATCTGGAGTGGCCAGCCGGCCAGATCCCCTTCGTGTTGTGGTTGAAAGAGCGAACGCCGATTCGTGGTGCCACGGCCTGCGGGACAGTTGGATACAGGCGCCGTGCCTGTGTTCTGAACGACCTGATACCTGATAGAGGATGGCTTATGTTCGGTTTGGAGGCTTTAGATCTCGCCCGAATTCAGTTTGCGTTTACCGTATCGTTCCACATTATTTTTCCCGCCATTACCATCGGTCTCGCCAGTTACCTGATGGTGCTTGAAGGGATGTGGCTGAAAACCCGTGACGATACCTACCGCGATCTGTATCACTTTTGGTCGAAGATTTTCGCTGTCAACTTTGGTATGGGCGTGGTTTCCGGCGTGGTCATGGCGTATCAGTTCGGCACGAACTGGTCGCAGTTTTCCGACTTCGCAGGGTCTGTCACCGGGCCTCTGCTGACCTATGAAGTGCTCACTGCGTTCTTCCTTGAAGCCGGGTTTTTGGGCGTCATGCTCTTCGGCTGGAACCGCGTGGGTCGCGGCATGCACTTCTTCTCGACCGCGATGGTGGCCCTCGGGACACTGGTGTCGACCTTCTGGATTCTGGCATCCAACAGCTGGATGCAAACCCCGCAGGGCTACGAGATCATCGACGGCCGGGTGATTCCGGTGGACTGGCTGGCGGTGATTTTCAACCCGTCGTTCCCGTACCGTCTGGCGCACATGGCGACGGCCGCATTTGTGGCCACGGCGTTCTTCGTCGGTGCTTCGGCAGCCTGGCACCTGTTGCGCGGTCGTAACACACCGGCCATACGTCGGATGTTCTCCATGGCTATGTGGATGGCGCTGGTGGTTGCTCCGCTGCAAGCCTTTATCGGCGATGCCCATGGCCTGAATACGCTGAAGTATCAGCCTGTGAAAATCGCGGCGATTGAAGGTCACTGGGAGAACAAACCCGGCGAACCTACGCCACTGATCCTGTTCGGCATCCCGAACATGAAAACCGAAACCACTGATTACAAGATTGAAGTGCCGTACCTAGGCAGCCTGATCCTCACCCACAGCCTGGATAAACAAATCCCGGCGATGAAGGATTACCCGGCCGCCGACCGTCCGAACTCGACCATTGTGTTCTTCAGCTTCCGCATCATGGTCGCGCTGGGGATGCTCATGATCTTCATCGGGCTGTGGAGCCTCTGGCTGCGCAAGCGGGGCACGCTGTACGAGAACCGCTGGTTCTTGCGTCTGGTGTTGTGGATGGGACCGTCCGGCCTGATCGCCATTCTGGCAGGCTGGTTTACCACTGAGATCGGTCGTCAACCGTGGGTTGTTTACGGGTTGATGCGCACTGCTGATGCGTCCTCCAATCACAGCGTGACGCAGATGAGCATCACCCTGATCCTGTTTGTGCTGGTCTACTTCTCACTGTTTGGTGTTGGTCTGGGCTACATGATGCGTCTGGTGCGCAAAGGTCCGGTCACCCATGAAGGGGATGAGCGCCCGTCGGGTGGTCCAGGTCAGCAACGCACGCCTGCCCGTCCTTTGTCTGCTGCCGACGAAGGCACAGAAGAAGGCTACAGCGACAGCCTGAACAAGGGGAATTGAGTCATGGGTATTGATCTGCCACTTATCTGGGCAATCATCATCATCTTCGGGATCATGATGTACGTGGTCATGGATGGCTTCGATCTCGGCATCGGCATCCTCTTTCCGTTCATCCAGGGCGAGAAAGACCGAGACGTGATGATGAACACCGTTGCCCCCGTCTGGGACGGTAACGAAACCTGGCTGGTACTGGGCGGCGCAGCGCTGTATGGCGCTTTCCCGCTGGCGTACTCCGTGGTGCTGTCGGCGCTGTACCTGCCGCTGGTACTGATGCTGATCGGTTTGATCTTTCGGGGTGTGGCCTTTGAGTTCCGCTTCAAGGCCCGGGCCGAGAAACGCCATATTTGGGACAAAGCGTTCATCGGCGGCTCTATTGCGGCGACGTTCTTCCAGGGTGTAGCGCTGGGTGCGTTCATTGATGGCATCCCGGTAGTCAATCGCCAATACGCCGGTGGCGGGCTGGACTGGCTTTCGCCCTTCACGGTGTTCTGCGGGATTGCACTGATCGTGGCGTACGCCTTGCTGGGTTGCACGTGGTTGATCATGAAAACCGAAGGCTCCCTGCAAGAACGGATGCACAAGCTGGGCCGCCCACTGGCATTGGCTGTACTGGTTTTGATGGGGGTTGTAAGCCTGTGGACACCGCTGGCGCATTCCGACATCGCGGCGCGCTGGTTCACGTTGCCTAATCTGTTCTGGTTCTTGCCGGTGCCGATTCTGGTGTTGGTAACCATGTATGCGTTGCTCAAGGCGATTGCTCGCAATGCGCATTACGCCCCGTTCCTGTTGACCCTGGTGCTGATTTTCCTGGGTTATAGCGGGCTGGGCATCAGCCTGTGGCCAAACATCGTCCCGCCTGCGATTTCGATCTGGGATGCAGCGGCGCCGCCGCAAAGTCAGGGCTTCATGCTGGTCGGAACCCTGTTCATCATTCCGTTCATCCTGGGTTACACCTACTGGAGCTACTACGTGTTCCGCGGCAAGGTGACCCACGAAGACGGATACCACTAGTCGCACGTGCCGCTGCGGCCCAAGGGTCGCAGCCATTGCTTGCAGAGGAGTGCCGAACATGGCTGGAAAAGATTATCTGAACGACGTGCAAGAGTGCGAGAAGAAGCCGCTGTGGCAACGCATTGGCTGGTTGCTGGTGATCTGGACCGCCAGTGTGGCGAGCCTGGCTGTATTTGCCCTGCTGATACGCCTGTTTATGACGGCGGCCGGCATGAAAAGCCACTGACTTCCCATCCCGTTGCCTTGCAGCACGGATTTATAACCCGCTTCGGCGGGTTTTTTTTTGACGTGGAAAACGTGGTGTTGTTGACCCTGGCGCGGCACAAAGATCTCCACGTACGGATCCGCGATCCCTCGCAAACTCACGCGCCCGGGCAGTGACGACAGTGCTTTTATTTGCGCGCTTTGAGAATCACGAACTTTGGGGTCGCTGCCACTTGTTCGACCCCCCTAAACAGCTTCGCCAGCTTGCTGTGGTAGCCCAGATGGCGATTGCCGACGATGTACAGCGCGCCCCCCACCACCAGCGCATCACGGGCCTGATTGAACATGCGCCATGCCAGAAAGTCGCCCACGACCTGCTGTTGATGGAAGGGCGGGTTACACAGCACCACGTCCAGCGATTGTGGCGCCTGACCTGCCAACCCGTCGTCAGCACGCACGATAACCTCGCGTTCACCCAATGCTGCCTGCCAGTTTTCACGTGCCGATTGCACAGCCATAAACGACTCATCGACCAACGTGTATTGGGCATCCGGATTACTCAACGCACTGGCAATCGCCAGAACGCCATTGCCACATCCCAGGTCCGCTACCCGCGCAGCCCCCAGATTTTTTGGCAGGTGTGGCAGAAACGCCCGCGTGCCGATATCCAGTCCTTCGCGGCAGAAAACGTTGGCGTGGTTAATCAACTCGATGGCGGGCTCATCCAGTCGGTAGCGGGTCGGATAAGGTGAAGTGAAAGCCTCTTTGTCTTCCACTGTTGCGCTCAACAGACGCGCTTTTTTCACGGCCAGCGAGGCCTGCACCGGGCCGATGTAGCGCTCCAACAGATCACCGGCCGCGCGGGGCAGGTGCTTGATCATGGCGCCGGCTATTACCTTGGCGCCCGGCGCCAGTTGGCCTTGTAAGCGGATCAGTTGTTCTTCAAGCAGGGCCAGGGTTTTAGGCACTTTGACCACTACGCAATCGAACGGACCGATCAGTGGCTGACTCGCCGCAATGACGGTCACGGCATTGAATGCAAACTGGTTACGGGTGAGGTTTTTTTCCAGTGCCTGAATGGCCAGGAACGAGTCGCTGCTGCTGGTGACATTCATTGAGCTGACCAGGCTGATAGCCAGCGCACCAAAACTGTCGTTAAGCACCAGAACACGGCTGCCCTTTGGCAACCCCTGTTCGGCCAGGTGATTGAGTAAATACTCGTCCGCAGCATCGAAGGCCTGTAGCGGCTCATTCTGTTGTTCAGGCTGGCGGATCAAGTGGAGATGGGCGAACGGGGTGTCGAGCACAGGCATTGGGACAAACTCTGGGGAATCGACAGCGGCATCTCTGCCCTGAAGGGCAAGAATCAACACTGGAGTCCGTGGGGTTTACAGGTGTGCGCGATTTTACTTTTTTTTGCAGGGGATTACCTGATGCGTTTATCAGGTGATGGTCTGGATGCAGACAACTCGCCGGTTTGGCTATAACAAGCCCGACTTTGTCGCTATTACCACGGCTGACGTTTTATTGCTCGCACCCATTTTGCGAATGGCACTACTGATATGGAAATTCACTGTGCGCGTGGTCAGGCTCAAGATCATGCCAATGTCAAACGCGGTCTTGCCTTCCGCCGTCCACTTCAGGACTTCGGACTCACGTGCCGAAAGTCGCATGGCTTGAGGGGGAGGCTCGTCCTGCCTGGGCAAATAGCGTGCGGTCATAGACGTGTGCAGTTGGTTGCACAA
The DNA here is from genome assembly GCF_012985745.1 of Pseudomonas sp. WS 5078. Classification (NCBI taxonomy): domain Bacteria; kingdom Pseudomonadati; phylum Pseudomonadota; class Gammaproteobacteria; order Pseudomonadales; family Pseudomonadaceae; genus Pseudomonas; species Pseudomonas sp. WS 5078. The sequence continues at coordinate 166,195 of NZ_JAAQWX010000006.1, forward strand.
CCACAGCACATGGGCGGCCTTTTCGGAAAATTCGAAGGCTGTGACCGGTGTTTTTGATCTGGCCAGGCTCAGAATACTGACAACACCCTTGTTGTCATGCACCGATTGTGACCATCCATGGTTTAACCCAAACGCACGCGTGCCTTCCCATAACTCGGGGGTGTCATGAAATACCTCTTCGCCCCAGATCAGAGGGGCGATGGACAGCTGACAGTGGATGATAATTGGGTTTCTTTGTACATAATGATTGCTTTCATAACGTGCAATAAACTCTTTTGGATAGTTAGTTATTGTTTTGCTATGCGTAGCGATATTTCCAAAGCGCGGGATCGATCGGAATAGAAAGTATTCAAAACCATACTCTTCTATCCTTTTGAGTGTGCTCTCAAAGAGTTGGTGTTCGTTTTTGTCGGTACTGCTCTGATTTTCATAAAGCCTTTGATGGGTTTTCATGAGGAGATCCTTTGCCCCTGGTTATGTGATCCAATTTGCATGACGTCCTCATAGTAGTAGAGGTTTGTAGGAAATTTCAAAGTTATTGGTCTTGTTTGTTAAATAAGTTTAATTAAGTGAATTAGTGTAAAAGCACCAGTATCGACAAGCGATACCTGGTGAGCCCGCACGATAGAACTGTTCCAATATAGGGAGTACGAGCTAGCGTATTTTTGACGCCATTTATTAATGTTTTTTCTGGCGAAGAACAGGCATCAAGCGCAGGTGGCATATTGGGTGTGCGCCCTATTTAAAGTGTTTATTTAAAACGGACGTTACAGAGGCGGCGAAAGGCCCTCCCAATCGTCGGTGTTCCTGATGCCGACTTTGCGCGACACTAGGGCACGAGCCAATGGAGTGCACCATGACTGCCAGCGCAGAGAAATTTACCCGCCAAACCCTGCTTGAAGTTCGCCCTTTGACCCCGAGCCTGTTTACCCTGCGCACCACGCGGGATAAGGGTTTTCGCTTTACGGCAGGCCAGTTTGCCCGGCTGGGCGTGACCAAGGCTGACGGCACTACGGTCTGGCGTGCGTACTCAATGGTGTCTTCGCCGCATGATGATTTCCTCGAATTTTTCTCCATTGTGGTCCCGGGTGGCGAGTTCACCAGTGAGCTGAGCCGTCTGGAAGCGGGCGATACCCTGCTGGTGGATCGGCAGGCATTTGGTTATTTAACCCTTGATCGGTTCGTGGATGGCCGCGACTTATGGTTATTGGCAACCGGTACAGGGGTCGCGCCATTTTTATCAATCCTTCAGGACTTTGAAGTGTGGGAGAAGTTTGAGCGCGTTATTCTTGTTTACAGTGCGCGTGAAAAAAAAGAGCTGGCTTATCAACCTTTGATTCAACAGTTAATGCAGCGAGATTACTTGGCTGAACATGAGCACAAGTTTGTCTATGTGCCTGTTGTGACGCGTGAAAAAGTGGCAGGTGCATTAAATGAGCGAATGACATCACTTATTGGAAGTGGTGAGTTAGAGCGTGTTGCGGGTGTAGCGTTAACGGCTGAGCATTCCCGGGTGATGATATGTGGCAATCCGCAAATGATTGACGATGTGCGCACGTTGTTAAAACAAAAAGAGATGCGCTTGAGTTTGGCCCGCAAGCCGGGGCAAGTAGCGGTCGAGAACTATTGGTAACCCTGAAACCACGTAACGTTTAAATAAAAACGGCGCCTGATGGCGCCGCTCGTGTTAACGCCCGGTTTAAGGGCGGTTGTTTTGCAGCTTGAGCAAGTCACGAATCTCACCCAGCAACTCTTCTTCTTTGGTCGGAACGGGAGGGGCACTGGGGGCCACGGCCTCTTCGCGCTTGAGGCGGTTGATTGCCTTGACGCCCATGAAGATGGCAAACGCCACGATGATGAAATCGATCACGCTCTGGATGAATTTACCGTAGGCAAGCACGACCGCCGGTGCATCACCCGCAGCCGCTTTGAGCGTTATGGCCAGGTCGGTGAAATCCACGCCACCGATTAACAAACCCAAGGGAGGCATGATCACGTCGCCGACGAAGGATGAAACGATTTTGCCAAACGCGGCGCCGATGATAATACCGACGGCCATATCGACCACGTTTCCTTTGACCGCGAAGGCCTTGAACTCACTTATCACGCCCATAGGTTATTCCTTGTTACAGATGAGGTTGGTTAACGCAGTGTAAATCAGCCTTGCGGATCTTGCCCGACTGGCTGTTTAGCGCTACGCCTTCGTTATCGACACGCTCAGTCCTCTTTAGTTTTCAAACCACCTTCAACGTCCGCCAATACGCGAGTCAGACGCTCAACTCCAGGCTTATTTCTTAATGGGTGGCTTGAGCGCTTTCTATTTAGAATTTGCCCCGCAGACCTCTAGCCTTGGCTCAGTGCACGTTGGTGCGCCTAATAAATAGAGGATCTACGCATGACCACCTCCCTTGGCTTCGGAATGTTTTCACACAGACGCTTGCTGTGTGTTGTGAGTGCCAGCCTGTTATCGGCTTCTGTCCATGCAGCCACGTTGACCCGCGATAACGGTGCTGGCGTAGGCGATAACCAAAATTCGCAAACAGCCGGGGCCAATGGCCCGGTGTTGCTGCAAGACGTCCAGCTGCTGCAAAAACTCCAGCGCTTTGACCGTGAGCGCATCCCTGAGCGGGTCGTTCACGCCCGTGGCGCGGGCGCTCACGGCACATTTACGGTGACCAACGACCTCAGCGATCTGACCAAAGCCAAAGTGTTTGCTGGCGGTGAAGTTACACCGGTATTTGTGCGTTTCTCGGCAGTGGTTCATGGCAACCACTCCCCCGAAACCCTGCGCGATCCGCGCGGTTTCGCGACCAAGTTCTACACCGCTGACGGCAACTGGGACCTGGTCGGCAACAACTTCCCGACGTTCTTTATCCGTGATGCGATCAAGTTCCCGGACATGGTGCATGCCTTCAAGCCTGACCCGCGCACCAACTTGGACGATGACTCACGGCGTTTCGATTTCTTCTCCCACGTACCGGAAGCGACCCGCACCCTGACTGAGCTGTACTCCAACTCGGGCACGCCAGCCAGTTACCGTGAAATGGACGGTAACGGTGTGCACGCTTACAAACTGGTGAATGCCAAAGGCGACGTGCGCTATGTGAAGTTCCACTGGAAAAGCCTGCAAGGGCAGAAAAACCTTGATCCCAAACAGGTGACCGAGGTTCAGGGCAAAGACTACAGCCACATGAGCAATGATCTGGTTACCCACATCAAAAAAGGCGACTTCCCCAAGTGGGACTTGTACGTGCAGGTCCTCAAGCCTGAAGACCTGAAATCCTTTGATTTCGACCCACTGGATGCGACCAAGATCTGGCCGAATGTGCCGGAGCGCAAAGTGGGTCAGATGGTGTTGAACCGTAACCCGGGCAACGTATTTCAGGAAACCGAGCAGGTTGCCATGGCGCCCGCCAACCTGGTGCCGGGTATCGAACCGTCTGAGGACCGTCTACTGCAAGGCCGAGTGTTCTCTTACGCTGACACGCAAATGTACCGTTTGGGTGCGAACGCCCTGCAATTACCGATCAACGCACCCCGTGTAGCCGTCAACAACGGCAACCAGGATGGCGCGATGAACCTCGGTCACTCCACCTCAGGTGTGAACTACCAGCCTAGCCGTCTGGAACCTCGTGAAGAGCCAAAAGCCGCGCGTTACAGCGAGATGGCTCTGTCGGGAACGACCCAGCAAGCGAAGATCGTGCGTGAGCAGAACTTCAAGCAGGCGGGCGACCTGTACCGCTCATTCAGCAAGAAAGAGCGTCAGGACCTGATTGAAAACTTCGGCGGCTCGTTGGCGACAACGGACGATGAAAGCAAGCACATCATTCTGTCCTTCCTCTATAAGGCTGACCCTGAGTACGGGACCGGCGTGAGCAACGTGGCCAAAGGTGATCTGGCACGTGTCAAGGCGCTGGCTGCCAAGCTGGTGGACTAATACGCACACCCTGTAATTGCTGCTCGGCAGTGATTGCAGGGTTTACCTCCGGGGAGGTCGCAACCATGCGTTTTTTTATACCGTTCGCGCTGCTGTGTATAAGTGTCTGCGCCCAGGCCGATGAACCTGATATGCACGTACAGCTTCAGGATTATTACTTCGATGCTGCACGGCGCGGCGATGTGGCAATGCTCGATACCTTCATTGAGTCGGGGTACGCCCTCGACACTCAGGACAGCAAAGGCTACAGCGCCTTGATTCTGGCGGCGTATCACGGTCAGTCCGATGCCGTTGAGCATTTACTGGCTGCCGGTGCCAATGCCTGTGTGCAAGACAAACGCGGTAACACGGCCCTGATGGGCGCCATTTTTAAAGGCGAGCTGAAAATTGCCCGCCGGTTGCTGGCTACCGATTGCAACCCGGACCAGCGCAACCATGCAGGCCAGACTGCCGCTATGTACGCGGGCCTGTTCAAACGCGTCGAATTGCTCAACGATTTGACCCGTCAGGGCGCCGATCCGAATGCCGAAGATCCGTTGGGCAACAGTGCCGCTCGGCTGGCCAGAGGCGAAATCCGCATGCCGGCGGCGCGCTGATCCTGGCCGAGTGGGCTATCATCGCGTTTTTTCCGTGGAGTTCAGATGGCCAAGCCCAAGCGCATTTACGGCTGCACCGAGTGCGGTGCAACGTTTCCCAAGTGGGCCGGACAGTGCGCCGAGTGCGGTGTCTGGAACACATTGGTTGAAACTGTTGTAGAGAGCGGGTCTGCGGCACCGCCGAGCGGCCGTACCGGCTGGACCGGGCAGCAAGCCCAGCTCAAAACCCTGGCTGAAGTCAGCATTGAGGAGATTCCGCGTTTTTCGACGGCGTCCGGGGAGCTGGACCGCGTGCTCGGTGGCGGGCTGGTCGATGGCTCCGTGGTGTTGATTGGCGGTGATCCGGGTATCGGCAAATCCACCATCCTTCTGCAAACCCTCTGTCACATGGCTACGCGCATGCCTGCGCTGTATGTCACGGGGGAAGAATCCCAGCAGCAAGTGGCCATGCGCGCCCGCCGCCTGGGGCTGCCGCAGGACCGTCTTAAGGTGATGACCGAGACGTGCATTGAGAGCATCATCGCCACGGCCAAGCTCGAAAAGCCCAAAGTCATGGTGATTGACTCGATCCAGACCATCTTTACCGAGCAACTGCAATCGGCTCCGGGGGGCGTTTCGCAAGTGCGTGAAAGCGCGGCGTTGCTCGTGCGGTATGCCAAGTCCAGTGGCACGGCGATTTTCCTTGTCGGCCACGTGACCAAAGAAGGTGCGCTGGCCGGTCCGCGCGTACTGGAGCACATGGTCGACACCGTGTTGTACTTTGAAGGCGAATCCGATGGACGTTTGCGCCTGCTGCGCGCAGTGAAAAACCGTTTTGGCGCCGTCAACGAATTGGGCGTATTCGGTATGACCGACAAAGGCCTGAAAGAAGTGTCCAATCCTTCAGCGATTTTCCTGACGCGCGCGCAGGAAGAAGTGCCAGGCAGTGTGGTCATGGCGACATGGGAAGGCACCCGTCCGATGCTGGTCGAAGTGCAGGCGCTGGTGGACGACAGCCACATGTCCAACCCGCGGCGCGTGACATTGGGTCTGGACCAGAATCGGTTGGCCATGTTGCTGGCCGTTTTGCATCGCCATGGTGGCATCCCGACCCACGATCAAGACGTGTTCCTCAACGTGGTAGGCGGGGTGAAAGTGCTTGAAACGGCATCTGACCTGGCTTTGATGGCGGCGGTGATGTCGAGTTTGCGTAATCGGCCGTTGCCTCACGACTTGCTGGTATTTGGCGAAGTCGGGCTGTCTGGCGAAGTGCGCCCGGTGCCGAGCGGGCAGGAGCGCCTCAAAGAAGCGGCCAAGCACGGTTTCAAACGCGCCATCGTGCCCAAGGGCAATGCCCCGAAAGAGTCGCCACCGGGCTTGCAGATTATCGGCGTCACGCGTCTTGAACAGGCGCTGGATGCACTGTTTGAGTAGCGTTATTCATCTGTGATCAAGGCTTTTAACTCGCGCTGAAGCAAGTCTTGATCGCCCAGATTCAGTTCGACCAATCGACGCAGGTTGCCGATCGACTCGGAGTCGATGCGGGTGCATTCAAAACCCAGTTGGTGGGCCTCGGTGTGGGCCAGGTGCACGACCATGATGATGTGCGTTTCATTGCTGAGGTGGATGTCAGCGGTAAATTCAGGGGTTGGGGCGGGGCGCCAGTCCTGCGGCTTCTCAATCAGCAACCCTTTGAGCGACACATCCAGCAGTTTGACTGACCAGTGCAAAGGTCCCTGACTGATCCGGGTCTGGGCATCAAAGGCAATACGGGTAAAGCGCCGACGTTCTTCAGGCTGTTCAGGCATGGTCAAACCCTCTGGGCATGGGTGAACTATAGACCCGATCCACCCATTGCCCGTGATGAAAAAAACCTTTCGAAGAAGGCTCTAGACCAACGTCAGGGGGTGGTCTTTAGTGCTGGGAGCGCTAAACTCCGGAAGCAGTCCTTCTTGTCCAACTGGCCGGAATATAAAAATGAATAATAAAAATAGCTTGCTCCGCCACATCCCGTGGCTGGTGCTGGCAATTGTAGGCGCCTGCGCCCTTGGCGTCGTGGCATTACGTCGGGGCGAGGCAATCAACGCCTTGTGGATCGTGGTGGCAGCGGTTGCCATCTATCTGGTTGCTTATCGTTACTACAGTTTGTTTATCGCCACCCGGGTGATGCAGCTGGACCCGAGCCGGGCAACGCCTGCGGTGGTCAACAACGACGGTCTGGACTATGTGCCGACTAACAAACACATTCTTTTCGGTCACCACTTTGCCGCCATCGCAGGCGCCGGCCCCTTGGTCGGGCCGGTATTGGCTGCGCAAATGGGGTATCTGCCCGGCACGCTCTGGCTGATTGCCGGTGTCGTGCTTGCGGGTGCGGTGCAGGATTTCATGGTGCTGTTCATGTCCACGCGTCGCAATGGCCGCTCGCTGGGCGACATGGTGCGCGAAGAAATGGGCAAGGTGCCGGGCACCATTGCGCTGTTTGGCTGCTTCCTGATCATGATCATCATCCTCGCGGTGCTGGCACTGATCGTGGTCAAAGCCCTGGCCGAAAGCCCGTGGGGCATGTTCACGGTAATGGCCACCATCCCGATTGCGATGTTCATGGGCATTTACATGCGCTATATCCGCCCGGGCCGCATCGGTGAAATCTCCATCATCGGCGTGCTCCTGCTGCTCGGCTCGATCTGGCTGGGGGGCCAGATTGCGGCCGATCCTGAGTGGGCGCACGTGTTCACCTTCACGGGTGTGCAAATCACCTGGATGCTGATCGGCTACGGTTTTGTAGCGGCGGTGTTGCCAGTGTGGCTGGTGCTGGCTCCACGCGATTACCTGTCCACCTTCCTCAAAATTGGCACTATCGTGGCTTTGGCGATCGGCATCCTGATCACCATGCCCGAGCTGAAAATGCCGGCGGTTACCCAATTCATCGACGGCAATGGCCCGGTCTGGAAAGGTGGCCTGTTCCCCTTCCTGTTCATCACCATTGCCTGCGGTGCGGTCTCGGGTTTCCATGCGCTGATTTCGTCGGGCACTACGCCCAAGTTGCTGGATAACGAAACCAACGCCCGTTACATCGGTTATGGCGGCATGTTGATGGAGTCGTTCGTGGCCATCATGGCGATGGTTGCCGCCTCGGTCATCGAGCCGGGCGTGTACTTCGCCATGAACAGCCCGGCTGCCATCGTGGGGTCGGATGTTGTCAGCGTTGCACAAACTGTCACCAGCTGGGGGTTTGCCATTACCCCGGATGCACTGACGGCGCTGGCTAAGGACATCGGTGAAACCACTGTCCTGGCACGTGCGGGCGGTGCACCGACCCTCGCGGTGGGTATCGCGCAAATCCTGCACCACGTGCTGCCCGGCGAAAATACAATGGCGTTCTGGTATCACTTCGCTATTTTGTTTGAGGCCTTGTTCATTCTGACGGCAGTCGATGCCGGTACACGTGCCGGACGTTTCATGCTGCAAGACTTGCTCGGCAGCTTTGTCCCCGCGCTCAAACGTACGGAATCGTGGCCTGCCAACCTGATTGCCACGGCCGGCTGTGTGGCGATGTGGGGTTACCTGCTGTACCAGGGCGTAATCGATCCGCTGGGCGGCATCAACACCTTGTGGCCACTGTTTGGTATCTCCAACCAGATGCTGGCAGGTATCGCGTTGATGCTGGCCACGGTCGTGCTGATCAAAATGAAGCGCCAGCGTTACATCTGGGTGACCATGTTGCCAGCGGTCTGGCTGCTGATCTGCACCACTACCGCAGGCTTCATCAAGCTGTTCGATGCCAACCCGGCAGTGGGTTTCCTGGCGCTGGCGAACAAATACAGCACAGCGCTGGAAGCCGGCCAAGTGATCGCCCCGGCGAAAAACATCGACCAGATGCAACACGTGATTATCAACGCGTACACCAACGCGGGTTTGACCGTGCTGTTCCTGTTCGTGGTCTTCAGCATCCTGTTCTATGCGCTCAAAGTCGGCATTGCCGCTTGGGGCACCAAAGAACGTACCGACAAAGAAGCGCCATTCCAGGCCATGCCGCAAGAGTGACTGAGGGCTGCAAACATGTTCAACGACCTGAGTCGCCTCGGTAAATACCTCGGTCAGGCTGCGCGCCTGATGGTCGGCATGCCTGACTACGACACGTACGTCGAGCATATGCAAACCAAACACCCGGACAAGCCGGTAATGAGTTATGAGGCGTTCTTCCGCGAACGCCAGGAGGCCCGTTACGGCGGCAAGGGTGGCCCCAAGTGTTGCTAACCCGATAGCCCTTGTGCAGGAGCGGGCTTGTTCGTGACGCCAGGGTGTCAGTCAACGATTGAGTTGAATGGCCCCTTGTTTTCGCGTACAGGCTCGCTCCTGTTGTCGTTTTTGCACATCCATCGTCAAGGAGACTGCATGTCCTCTCCCATCCCCGTCACCATCCTCAGCGGCTTCTTGGGGGCTGGCAAAACCACGTTGTTGCGTTACCTGCTCAAGGCCGAACACGGCCTTAAAATTGCTGTGATCGAAAACGAATTCAGTGATGCCGGGATCGACACCCAACTGTTGGGCGACGAGCCGGTACAAGTCATGACGCTGGCCAATGGCTGCGTGTGCTGCACCATTCACACTGACCTGACCAAAGCCCTTTACCTGCTGCTTGAGCGGCTGGACAGCGGCGAGATTGCCTTTGACCGGTTGGTCATCGAGTGCACCGGTCTGGCCGACCCGGCGCCCGTGGCGCAAACCTTTTTCATCGATGAAGAATTGCGTGAACGCTACCTGCTGGACGGCATCATCACCTTGGTAGACGCAGCCCATGCGGATGTTCATTTGACCCAGACCATCGCCCAGGCCCAGATCGGCTTTGCTGATCGCTTGCTCGTGAGTAAGTGCGACCTGGTGGACGACGCCACCTTCAAGGCCCTGAGCGAGCGCTTGACCCGCATCAACCGTCGGGCGCCGATCCGCGTGGTTGAGCACGGCAAAATCGATCTGGCCGAGTTGCTGGACGTGCGCGGTTTTAACCTCAATGCCGATTTAGGCGGCGGGGTGAGTTTGCGGCCAGTGCAGCCCGCAGCGTCGATTGATCGTATCTCCAGCCTGGTGCTGCGCACCGACAAGGCGCTGGACATCGATCGCCTGAGCGAATTCATGAATGAACTGCTTGAAAACCATGGCAAGCAACTGCTGCGTTACAAAGGCGTGCTCCATATTGCGGGCGAAGCGCGACGCCTGGTGTTTCAAGGGGTTTTGAAACTCTATGGCTTTGATTGGGACACGGAATGGACTGAGGGAGAGACGCGCGAAAGTGTGATGGTGTTTATTGCCGACGCGCTCCCCGAGGAAGAGATTCGCGAGGGTTTTGCTCGCCTCGGGAATGCGTGAGAGGGCGCTTGCCTCACGTTTCCCGCACCAAAACTGTCAGCGTGGCCCCGGCATCAGGCAGTGACAGGGCGTAAAGCGATGCACTGTGCAACCCAGCATGCAGCGCCCACAAAAAAGCCCGGCTCAAGAGCCGGGCTTTTTGTTCAGCTATTTACACTCAGTTGCCGTAAACCGGCAGCTTCTTGCAGATGGCTTTGACTTTCTCGCGAACAGCGTCGATCACGGCTTCGTTGGTGATGTCGTCCAGAATGTCGCAGATCCAGGTAGCCAGCTCGCGGCATTCTTCAACCTTGAAGCCACGGGTGGTCACAGCCGGAGTACCGAAACGCAGACCCGAGGTCACGAACGGAGAGCGCGGGTCGTTCGGCACGGAGTTTTTGTTCACGGTGATGAACGCTTTGCCCAGCGCGGCGTCGGCGTCTTTACCCGAGATGTCTTGCTTGATCAGCGACAGCAGGAACAGGTGGTTTTCAGTACCGCCCGAAACCACGTCATAACCGCGCTCAATGAACACCGAAGCCATGGCCTGGGCGTTCTTCACCACTTGTTGCTGGTAAACCTTGAACTCCGGTTGCAGGGCTTCTTTGAAGCACACTGCTTTACCGGCGATCACGTGTTCCAGCGGGCCGCCTTGCGAACCCGGGAAAACAGCGGAGTTCAGCTTCTTCTCGATTTCGGGGTTGGCTTTGGCCAGGATCAGGCCGCCGCGTGGGCCGCGCAAGGTTTTGTGGGTAGTGGTGGTCACTACGTCAGCAAACGGCACAGGGTTCGGGTAAACGCCTGCTGCGACCAGACCGGCCACGTGCGCCATGTCCACGAACAGGTAAGCGCCGACTTTGTCAGCGATGGCACGGAAGCGCGGGAAGTCCAGGATCTGCGAGTAAGCGGAGAAACCGGCCACGATCATTTTTGGCTTGTGCTCAACCGCCAGGCGCTCGACTTCGTCGTAGTCGATCAGGCCGTTGGCGTCGATGCCGTATTGAATAGCGTTGTACAGCTTGCCCGAGGACGAAACGGTGGCGCCGTGGGTCAAGTGACCGCCATGGGCCAGGCTCATGCCCAGGATGGTATCGCCGGCCGACAGCAGCGCCAGGTACACCGCGCTGTTGGCCTGGGAGCCAGCGTGCGGCTGAACGTTGGCGTAATCGGCGCCGAACAGTTCTTTGGCGCGGTCGATGGCCAGTTGCTCAACCACGTCGACGTATTCGCAGCCGCCGTAGTAACGCTTGCCCGGATAACCTTCGGCGTATTTGTTGGTCAGTACCGAGCCTTGAGCTTCCATCACCGCTGGGCTGGTGTAGTTTTCCGAAGCGATCAGCTCAATGTGTTCTTCCTGGCGCTGAGCTTCTTGCTCCATGGCGGCAAAAAGGTCGGCGTCGAACTTGGCAAGTGTCAAATCACGGCTGAACATGGCGGTCCTCAAGGATCGGGGGCAGAAAAGGAGGGCATTCTAACCCAACGGGTTTTATCTGGCATATGAAAGGCAATCATGTGGCAGACAAGTGGCTTTCAGGTACGGGGTTTTAGCGAGCTTTTGAAGCCTTACTCGAACACTGGCAGGGCTTCCTGGCTGAAATGTGCTTCAAATTGCCGCGCAGGCATGGGCCGCCCGAACAGGTAACCCTGCACTTCATCGCAGCCATGTTCACGCAGGAAGTTCAGCTGTTCGTGGGTTTCGACGCCTTCAGCGATCACGGCCAGGTTCAGGCTGTGGGCCATGGCGATGATGGCGCGGGCGATCTGTGCGTCCTGTTCACCTTCGGGCAGACCGTCGACAAAGGTGCGGTCGATTTTCAGCACATCGATGGGGAACTGCTTGAGGTAATTGAGCGACGAGTACCCGGTGCCGAAGTCGTCAACGGCAATGCTCAGGCCGAGGTTTTTCAGGCTGGCAAGGATTTGCAGCGCTTCGCTGACTTCGCGCATCAGGATGCTCTCGGTCAGTTCCAGCTCCAGACAGGCCGGGGGCAGGCCTGTCTCCTTTAGGATATTGGCAATGCGCGTGCCCAACTGGCCGTCGGAGAATTGCCGCGCCGAGATGTTGACCGAGACTTTCGGCACGCGCACTTTGGCTTGGTGCCATTGCTTGAGCTGACGGCACGATTCAGCCAGCACCCAGTCGCCCACATCCACCACCAGCCCCAGTTCCTCAAGTACCGGGATAAAGTCGCCCGGCGGCACCAGGCCACGACGCGGGTGGTTCCAGCGCAGCAACGCTTCGACGCCAGTCAGGCGCTTGCCGTCGCCGCTGAATTGCGGCTGGTAATAGAGGATGAACTCTTCCTGCTCCAGTGCATGGCGCAGGTCGCTTTCCAGTTCCAGACGTTCCAGCGCGCTGGCGTTCATGTCTGCCTGATAGAACTGGAAGTTGTTTTTGCCACGTTCCTTGGCGTGGTACATCGCCGTGTCGGCGTTCTTCATCAACTGGCTGAGTTCGTTGCCGTCCTGCGGGCTCAGGGCGATGCCGATACTGGCCGTGACAAAGAACTCGCGGCTCTCCAGCACAAACGGCTTCACCAGGCTGGCGAGGATCTGCTCGGCCACGCTGATGGCGCGGTTGAGTGCCATGTCGCGGGTCGCACGGGGTTGCAACAACAGGGTGAACTCATCGCCGCCCATGCGCGCCACGGTGTCGTCATTGTCCACGCAGGCGAGCAGGCGAATGGCCATGTCTTTGAGCATGCGATCGCCCGCCGCGTGGCCCAGCGAGTCATTGATCGGTTTGAAGCGGTCGAGGTCAAGGAACATCAGCACCACCCACGACTTGTTGCGCTCAGCCTGCTGCAGCGCGGTATGCAGACGGTCCTGGAACAAGGTGCGGTTCGGCAGGTGGGTCAGGGCGTCGTAATAGGCCAGGCGGTGAATCCGCTGTTCACTGGCCTTTCGCTCACTGATGTCGCTGAAGAAGCACACATAACTGGCTAGATCGCCTTCGTCATCGAAGACCGCCGTGATGCCGACCCACGCCGGGTAGTGTTCGCCGTTCAGGCGCTTGAGCCAGATTTCGCCTTCCCACGTGTTGTGCTGGTGCAGTTGCTTGAGTACGTAGTGCAAATGCGCTTGTTGCTGTTCATCGACGGTGAGCATGCTCGGCAATTGGTCGAGCACTTGCGACACGGCGTAGCCGCTGACCCGGCTGAAGGCCTCGTTGGCCTGCACGATATAACCCGCCGGGTCGGTAATGAGGATGGCCGAGGTCGAGTGTTCAAATACCGTGGCTGCCATGCGCAGGTCTTTTTCCGCGCGGCGCTGTTGACTGATATCGCGGCCGACCCCGAGGATGCCTTCGAACGCATCGTTCTCATCCCACACCAGTACCAGACGCAGCTCAATCGGGATCTTGCGCCCGTCGGCCCGCAGGCAATCGAACAGGAACAGTTGAGTATCGAGTTCGGTGCGCAGGGCGGCCAGTTGGTCCGGTTTGTCGAGCGCGTGGCTGACCCGTTCAATCAAGCTGTAAACACCCGCCAATTGTTGTGGGTTGGCGATGGTGGATTGCCAGCCGTGCTTGTACACCCAGTCGGTATCGAAGCCCAGTACGGTGTGAACGGAGGGGCTGACGTAGTTGAGTTTCAGCGCACTGTTGGTCGAGAAAATGACATCACTGATACTTTCGGCCAGCATCCGGTAGCGTTGTTCACTGTCGCGTAACGATTCGCTGGCTTCGATCTGGTCTGTGATGTCCTTGGCCACCCCCACGATGCGTGTGACCTGATCGTACGCGTCCCGCGCCAGTGCCTGTTCGCGGATGTCGAAGCGGCGCCACACGCCGTTGCTGTGACGAAAACGCAGATGGCATTGCAGCAGGTGCGCGTAGCCGCCATGGCGCTGTTGCTTGCGCATCAGGTGGTAATGCTCGGCGTCTTCGGGGTGCAGTAGCAGTTCCCAGAAGTAAGTGCCCATTTGCTGCAGTTCGGTGGCGTTGTACCCCAGGGTGTGGCCCAGGTGGTGGTTGCTGAAAATCATCCGCTGGCTGATGACGTCCTGCACATACAGGTGGTCGGGCACAGTGCGCACCACATCTGACCAGAAACTCTGGCGCTCCTGCAGCGACAGTTCGATGAGCTTGCGGCTGGTGATGTCGCTGATGCTCAAGATCACGGCCTGAAAATCGCTGCGATCTTGCGGCAGACGCAGCACCAGCCATAAATGTTGGTCCTGCCCCAGGGCGTCGACGAGGGTGATTTCCAGCTCAAGTTGCTGTTGATGGTTGAGCACCGCCTCGATGACTTGATAGCTAATGGCCGAGGTGTTGTTCGGGCAACCGTTGATCAGTTTTTCCCAGGCACCTTCGCACGAGTCCACGCCCAGCAACTGCAACGCCACCTGATTGACTTCCGTGATGCGTAACTGCTCACACAAATGCTGGCGTTGCACGGGGTTGTTGTTGAGCCAGTGTTTGAGCGCCGTGCTGTCATATAACTGCTCGCGCTCCAGAAAGCCCGGCAGGCTGGAGAGGTCAAGCACGCACAGGGCGACCCCGGTGCCTTCAAAAATGTCGTGATAGCGGCGGCGCCCTTCATGGGCCTGACGCTGGCGGCGGCGCATGTTAATTAGCGCGATCACCGGTAGCAGGGAAAACAGCAGACCGAGCAGGCATTTACCGATAAGCCCGGGCAACAGTTGCCCAATCACCCGCTCTTCGTTGAACAGCGCACGCAGTTGCCAGTCGCTGTGGCTCAGCGGCAACAGCGCGACCGTATCGGTCGCGTCTTGCGAGCTGAGGGTGGAGGCGGGCGTGACAGGGGCCGTGCTGTGATTCAGTACTTTGTGGGTCTGGGCATTTTCGATCAGCCAGTGCGGCCGGTCGGCCTGCCGGGTTTGTAAGGTCAGGCTGTGCAACATGTCCGGTCTCAGGCGCAGTAACCAGTAGCCGCCTGACGGGCTACCGGGTTTGGCGAGCAGCAAATAAAGGGTGCTGGCATCGCTGTTGTTGCTGAAGTAATAACTGTCGGTGCGCGTGCGCGATTGATTGTGTTTGACCCAGTCACGCAGAAAAGCCGCGTCCGGGCTGATACCGCCGCTGTCGAGCAGCACTTCGCCTTCCGGGCTGAGCAGGGCCAGGCTCTGCAACGACGGCAGCGACTGACGCATCCGGCTGACCTGGGCGCGTAACTCGCGCAGTGTGCCGGGGGGTTGTTGGGCGGGCAGCAGATTAAGCGCCATCTCCGCCCGCAGGGCCATGCTCACATTGACGTGATCCGCCAGGTCGGCGCTATAAGCGGCGCTGTATTGGCGCTGATGCTCGACCGTTGACTGAAATTGCTCGATCAGCAGCCAGAACAACATGCCCAGCAATAGCAAGACCAACGTGGCCAGCGCGCCTTTTAACGTGCCGCGCACGGGGGTGCCAAGCCATGGGCCTGGAGCACGCGCGGGGTTAGACGGTGTGACGTTGGGCAAGCTGTGATCCTGCGATTTGGCTGCAATGGTGCGATACGCACTATAAGCGGGACGCCCAAAGGGCGGCTAGCATGCCTTGGACTGTGGCAAAGTGCCAGCCCCCTGGTGGGCGCTGGTTTGCCCTGCACTGCGCATTCAGGTAGCTTTGCCGGTTACGCGGGGGCACAAGGGCTCCTACACTCAGGCTTTTTACATGAGCAGGCATTGACCCAGATCAATCCCTGTCCTTCTGCTATGGCCTGAGCCGTGCATTGCTCGCGCCTTATTCACCTGTCACTGACGCTAGGTTCACCATGGCTCAATACGTTTTCACCATGCATCGGCTGAGCAAAGTTGTTCCGCCGAAGCGGGAAATCCTGAAAAACATCTCCCTGTCGTTTTTCCCGGGCGCCAAGATCGGCGTACTCGGTTTGAACGGTTCGGGTAAATCCACCCTGTTGAAAATCATGGCTGGCGTCGACACCGAGTTCGACGGCGAAGCCCGTCCAATGCCGGACTTGAACATCGGCTACTTGCCGCAAGAGCCGCAACTGGACCCGAGCAAAACCGTTCGCGAAGTGGTTGAAGAGGCCGTGAGCGTGATCAAGGACGCGCAAGCGCGTCTGGACCAGGTCTACGCGGAATACGCCGACCCGGATGCCGACTTCGACAAGCTGGCCGCCGAACAGGCCAAGCTCGAAGCCATCCTGCAGGCAGGCGACGGTCACAACCTTGAGCGCCAGCTGGAAGTCGCCGCCGACGCGTTGCGCCTGCCAGCCTGGGACGCGAAAGTTGAACACCTGTCGGGTGGTGAGAAGCGCCGTGTGGCCTTGTGCCGCTTGCTGCTGTCGGCCCCGGACATGCTGCTGCTCGACGAACCGACCAACCACCTGGATGCCGACTCGGTCGCCTGGCTGGAGCACTTCCTGCACGACTTCCCGGGCACCGTGGTTGCGATCACGCACGACCGTTACTTCCTGGACAACGTAGCGGGCTGGATTCTGGAACTCGACCGCGGCGCCGGCATTCCTTACGAGGGCAACTATTCGGGCTGGCTTGAAGCCAAGTCCGATCGTCTGGCCCAGGAATCCAAGCAGCAGTCGGCCCACGAGAAGGCCATGAAAGACGAGCTGGAATGGGTGCGTAAAGGCGCCAAGGCGCGTCAGTCCAAATCCAAGGCCCGTCTGCAACGCTTTGAAGAACTGCAATCGCAGGAATTCCAGAAGCGCAGCGAGACCAACGAAATCTACATCCCGGCCGGTCCGCGCCTGGGTGACAAGGTTATCGAGTTCAAGAACGTCTCCAAGGGTTACGGCGATCGCGTGCTGATCGACAACCTGTCGTTCGCCATGCCAAAAGGCGCCATCGTTGGCGTGATCGGTGGTAACGGTGCGGGTAAATCCACCCTGTTCCGCATGCTGATGGGCAAAGAGCAGCCGGATTCGGGCAGCATCGAAATCGGTGAAACCGTGCAATTGGCATGCGTTGACCAGAGCCGCGACGACCTCGACGGTAGCAAAACGGTGTTCCAGGCCATTTCTGACGGTTCCGATGTCATCCGTATCGGCAACTATGAAATCCCTTCGCGTACTTACGTAGGGCGTTTCAACTTCAAAGGGGGCGATCAGCAGAAGTTCGTCAAGGACCTGTCCGGTGGTGAGCGTGGTCGCTTGCACCTGGCCCTGACCTTGAAAGAGGGCGCCAACGTGCTGCTGCTCGACGAACCGTCCAACGACCTTGACGTTGAGACCCTGCGTTCGCTCGAAGAAGCGCTGCTGGACTTCCCTGGCGCCGCCATTGTGATCTCTCACGACCGGTGGTTCCTTGACCGCGTCGCGACCCACATCCTGGCGTATGAAGATGACTCTCAAGCAGTCTTCTTTGAGGGCAACTACACCGAGTACGAAGCTGACCGCAAAAAGCGCCTCGGCGAGGCGGCTACTCAGCCGCACCGTGTGCGTCACAAAAAACTGGCCCAGTAAGGCCGGTTTGCAAAAAGCGGAGCCCCACGGGGCTCCGTTTTTTTTGCCTGTTTTGGCTGTACGTAATGGCTATTGCTGGTGCAGAAATGGGTACAAGATTCACTTTTTTGGTGCGCAAAACACAAAAAAAGTAGCGCTATTTATATAAAAGCACCATTTAAATTCAGAACTGCGACATTTTGCGCTGTCGCGGTGCGACATGAATTGATAAAGTTCCGGCCAATCTCCGTTTAACGACAATAAATTTGCCGAGACTTGCCCATGATCGAATCCGTCGACCACTTCCTTTCCCGCCTCAAAAAACGTGACCCCGACCAGCCAGAATTCCACCAAGCGGTGGAAGAAGTCCTGCGTAGCCTGTGGCCTTTTCTAGAAGCCAATCCGCATTACCTGACTTCCGGGATTCTTGAACGTATATGCGAACCTGAGCGGGCGATTGTGTTTCGTGTGTCGTGGGTGGATGACGAAGGCAAAGTGCGGGTCAACCGCGGCTTCCGTATTCAGATGAACAGCGCCATTGGCCCTTACAAAGGCGGCCTGCGCTTCCACCCGTCGGTGAACTTGGGCGTGTTGAAGTTCCTGGCGTTCGAACAAACCTTCAAAAACTCCCTGACCTCGTTGCCTATGGGCGGCGGCAAAGGCGGTTCAGACTTCAACCCCAAGGGCAAGAGCGACGCTGAAGTCATGCGTTTCTGTCAGGCCTTCATGAGCGAGCTGTACCGCCACATCGGTTCTGACGTGGACGTGCCCGCCGGTGACATTGGTGTCGGCGCCCGTGAAATCGGTTTCCTGTTCGGTCAGTACAAGCGCCTGAGTAACCAGTTCACCTCCGTGTTGACCGGCAAAGGCATGAGCTACGGCGGCAGCCTGATTCGCCCGGAAGCCACCGGTTTTGGTTGCGTGTATTTTGCTCAGGAAATGCTTAAACGCAGCGGCCAGCGCATTGATGGCAAGCGTGTGGCGATCTCGGGTTCCGGTAACGTGGCGCAGTACGCCGCGCGTAAAGTCATGGACTTGGGTGGCAAAGTGATTTCGTTGTCTGATTCCGAAGGCACTCTTTACTGCGAAGCGGGATTGAACGACGAGCAGTGGGATGCGCTGATGGCGCTTAAAAACGTCAAGCGTGGGCGTATCAGCGAATTGGCCAGCCAGTTTGGCTTGGAGTTCCTGGCCGGGCAGCACCCCTGGAACCTGACCTGCGACATCGCCTTGCCGTGCGCTACGCAAAATGAACTGGACGCTGACGCGGCACGTGCGCTGCTGAGCAATGGCTGCGTGTGCGTGGCCGAAGGCGCTAACATGCCGACCACGCTGGAGGCGGTGGACCTGTTTATCGAGGCGGGCATTCTGTTCGCTCCGGGCAAAGCCTCCAATGCGGGCGGCGTGGCCGTGAGTGGTCTGGAAATGTCGCAAAACGCCATGCGTTTGCTCTGGACCGCGGGTGAGGTGGACAGCAAGTTGCACAACATCATGCAGTCGATCCACCACGCGTGCGTTCACTATGGTGAAGAAAACGGCCGTATCAATTACGTCAAAGGTGCCAACATCGCCGGGTTCGTCAAAGTGGCCGATGCCATGCTGGCGCAGGGCGTGGTTTAAGCCGGGTCTACGCGAAGGATTTCGACCTGCAAATCCCCCGCAGGTCGAAGCCATAGCACTTCATCGCCGGGGCCTGCGCCCAACAGCGCACGGCCCAGTGGCGATCCCCAATTGATCAAGCCCTGGGTAGCATCGGCCTCATCTTCGCCCACCAGTTGCACCTGTTGCTCATTGTCGTGTTCGTCGACGAACGTCACCCTGCTGCCGATCTGCACTTTTTCTGTGGACGTGGCCGGGGCGGCGACCTGCGCACTCAGCAAGCGCTGATTGAAGTAACGCAAGTCACGGTCGAGATCAGCCAGACGTTGCTTGTCGGCATCCTCCCTTTTGGCGGTTTCGTGAGCATGCTGAGCCTGTAGCTCGCTGACTTTGGCTTGCAATAAAGCAAGACCCCGGGCGGTGACGTAATTGGGCTGGCTGCTGACCTGACGCTCAATGGGGGCATTGGCGTGGTCAGCGGCGCTGTCTTCATTTACAAACGCGCGGCTCATGGCAACTGTCCCATATGGCGATAAGGTTAAGAGCTCGCGGGCCGGTCAGGGTTCAGATTATTGCGAGCGATGAGCCCGGGCCGCGTCCACATCCTTCTCGTGTTGCCAGTCGCGTTCGCGTTGATCCCAATGGCGCTCTTGATACTGCTCACGGTCCTCGCTTTCACGCATGGCCTGACACTGACGAAAGCCGTCATCCCAGCCTTGAGCGTAGGTGGGATCATTCAAATAGCGCGGGACGTTTTTCTTGAATTCACCCGTTATCACGCCTGCTGCTTGTCGGCCGCTGCTGCAACCCTCATCAAAGCCGTCGGCAAAGGCGGGTGGATACCCTTTGGCCAGCAGCTTCTGGTGGGTGGTCTGACACCCGGCCAATACTGCAATCAGCATCCCCACCCCCACACACCTGCGCCACATAACCCACCTCATTGCACCGTTGAACGGCTGATGAGGTGAGTGTAGGCCGGGATCTGTGAGTGAGACGTCAAGCCGATGTCAATGCGATGTCAGTGATCAGGTTGAGCCCCCGAGTGTCGCGTGTTCAGCCAGCTCCTGCTGGATAAATGCCGCGACCATGGCGCGGTATACCTGCTCGGTGACGTGGGGGTTGGCACCGAGTTCCTCGGCCAATGCCCTGACCTTGAGGAAAACTTGCTCCACACGCTGTGGGGCTTTGACCGCGTTGCTGTCCTTTTTAAACCGGGCGGCCTGCGAAACATACGCCCCGCGCTGTGCGATCAAGCCGACAATCTGGCGGTCCAGTTCGTCGATGTGTGCCCGTACGTCTTCCAGGTTTTGGCACGTTATCGCCATGTGGTGAAGCTCCCTTCAGTAGTGATACCACTTCACTTCCAACATCACTTCGTTCACTGGCGAGGTCAAGTGGCTGAACTCGCGCTGAGCCGTCAGGCGTAAACCAAGGTTGCGCGACAGTTCCCATTGTTGGTTCAGGCTCAAGGTGCGGCGTATTTCTCCGTTGGTGAAGTAATCGCCTTTGGCTTCCAGGCTCAGGTTGCCGATCGGGTTGCGCCACAGCAGGCCGGTGTTAAAGCCCGCCGCTGGTGATACGAAAGCCGCAAAGTCGTTGTTGTGCTCCACGCGCACAGTGCCGAGGGCGAAGCCCAGCACGTCGTCAGCCAGTTGCCAGGTGCCACCTGCGCCGCCGTTGACATGGGTGACAAGGGTTTCATCGCCATGTTTACCGAGTACCCGCTCCAGCCCACCACCCACTTGCCATGACCAGGGTTTGAGCAAGTCATTGCGCGGGGTAAGGGAGCGGATGTTGGCCAGGTCCAACTGCTGGATTTGCCAGTGGTTGCCTTCGTACTGACGCAGTTTGAGCTGCAGGATTTCAATTTGCGCACCCAGCGGGAAGCCCGGCGCGTTGTCATTGAGGTCGTGGTAGGCCATGCGCAGGCCATATTCGGCAAAGGCCTTGTCGTCACGGCTGCCGACGCCCAATTGCCAGGTACGCGATTCGTGGCCGTTCTCTGGCAGCTCGGGTTTTTCGACGTCCAGTTCAGGGGCCGGATTTTGATTAATCGCCCGCAGCAGTTCAAAGCTGCGTTGCGAACGGTCGGTGTCCCGCTCCAGGCCGTTGGCGCGGTAACGTTCAAGGCGATACGCCGCATCGATAATCAGCGCCTGACGCGCTTTGGGCAGGGCCTTGAAGTCCGGATTCTGCAATTGTTTCTGGTCGGCGCTGACTTGCAGCACCCATTGCTGCTCCTCGGGGTCGAGTACCTTGGCGCGATCCAGCAGCTCACGTTCGCGGGAAGGCCGGTATTCGATACTCTCGACCAAACCGGCTTCCTTGACGGCTTTCACTGTGTCGGTGGGGATCGCCGTGAGGGGAAACTGGGTCGTCAGTTGCAGGCCCGGACGTGCTACTTGCAGCAACTCAAGCAGGCGATAAGAGCAGTTTTCATCGAAGAAGAAGTAATCGAACTGGATCTGTTTCAGCTCCCACACGTGTTCGACCATGCGCCGGGTTTCTACGGGCGTCAGGTTCAGGCGGTATTCCCACAGGTCACGGTTTTCGAGACTGCGGTATTCCGAGAGTTTTTCCTGATACGGCACCAGCGCGAACAGGCCCGGGTAGCCACCGGCCAGTCCTTTCCACGCGTACAGAATGCTGTTGTCGGAGCCTTCAATGTAGGCGCCAAAGTTGATCGCGTAGCTCAGCAGTGCGGTCTTGTTGCTTTGCACGTCTGCCTGATCGATGCGCAGCAACGTGTGGCCGAACATTGATGACGGGCTGTTGAGGTAGGCCGCCGGGAAAATCATGACGGTGCTGTGCGGGGCCACGTCTTTGAACCATTGCGTGAACTCTGCGCAGGGGGCGGGCGGCAGGTCGTTCAGGTTCAATTGGGCCTTGAGCCAGCGGGTACGGGCCGGGTACACGCACTGCGGGTGTTTGTCCCCCAGGCTTAACGGCGAATACAGCGCCTCGACGGTGGCGCGCAGTTCGGCGTCCGGGTGTTGGGCACCGTCGGGTGCGATGAAGAATTTGTCGTCGCTGACGTAACTGCGCCAGCCGCCGAGTGTGCGGGCTTCATAATGCCCGAGGGAAATCCAGAAAGGGTCGTTGGCCAACTGCTGCAAACGTTGATTGTCGATATGGGGCGCGGCATATAACGGGGCGCAGGCACAGAGCGCCAGATAGGCAAGGCGTTTGAGCATGGTGGGCAACTGTTGTCAGACAAATAGAAATGAAGCAGAAGAGTACCCGCTCCGAAAGGAGCGGGCAGGTCTCATTTACGCAGCAGTGGCGTATTTGGACAGGCGTGCATCACTTTTCAGGACGGCCAGGGTGTTGTTGTGAACGTCATCTGCGGTCACGTCAGCTTTGCTGAAGATCTGCTGGAAGTGTTCGTGGGTGACAGCAGCAAAATGCTCGCGGTCTTCAGGGGCTACACCCAATACCACCGCGTAGGTGGTCAGTGCTTCGCCGTTGCCTTTAGCCATGTCTTCGGACAGCTCGTTCATCATGCCATTCATGGCAATCCACGATTTGCCGCCGTAAGTCAGCGCGTCTTTGGTGGTGCAACCGTTGGTGCCGGATGTCATGCCGAAGGTAGCGTTGCCGGAAGTGCCGTTGGTGGTAGACGCCAGGAAGTGGGCCGGTGTGCCGCGCTGGCCTTCAAACAACATGTTGCCCCAACCGCAGTTTGGGCCACCGGGTGCCTGAGCCATGGCATTGAGGGAAACAACAGTGAAGAGAGTACCGAGAAGAATCCGTTTCATAGCTTTGTTCTCTATGTGTGTGCAACCAATGGACAAGGGTGTCTGGCCCTGAAGCGCCAGTACGGGCCAGTTATGACTTCCAGCCGCGTAACACCTTGGAGTCTAGGCACGTTCTGCAGGTTCCGTCTTTTTTTGTAAAACAATCATTGATCAAGCGCAGTTTTATCCCGCAAATGCAGGCCCTCCGGAATTCACGCATCGTGCGCCTTGCCAGTGGCGTACAGCCAGCGCCAGAATGCTGCCATCTGCCCCGCCCGATGTAAGGAAGCCCGATGCCTGATCCTGTTGCTGCCAGCTTGCGTTTAGCGCCTGATGCGCTGACCCGTCCGTTTTCCGCTGAACAGTTCAGCTTCTCTACCACCAATGATCTGGAGCCTTTTCGCGGCATTCTCGGCCAGGAACGTGCGGTCGAAGCCTTGCAGTTTGGCGTGGCCATGCCGCGTCCGGGTTACAACGTCTTTGTGATGGGTGAGCCCGGCACCGGGCGTTTTTCATTCGTCAAACGCTACCTCAAGGCCGAAGGCAAGCGCCTGAAGTCCCCCAGCGACTGGGTATACGTCAACAACTTCGATGACCCGCGCGAGCCACGGGCGCTGGAGTTGCCGGCCAGCGGCGCCGGGGCGTTCATCGCTGATATCAATGGGTTGATTGATAACCTGCTGGCGACGTTCCCGGCGGTGTTCGAACACCCGACTTATCAACAGCGCAAAAGCGCCATCGACCGGGGCTTTAACCAGCGCTATGACCGTGCGCTGGATGTGATCGAACGGCTGGCGCTGGAAAAAGGCGTGGCGCTGTACCGCGACAGCAGTAATGTCGCCTTCACGCCAATGAGCGATGGCAAGGCGCTGGATGAAGCCGAGTTTTCACAGTTGCCGGAAGAGGAGCGCGAGCGTTTTCACGAAGATATTTCGCAGCTCGAAGAGCGTCTCAATGAAGAGCTGGCGAGCCTGCCGCAATGGAAGCGTGAGTCCAATAACCAGCTGCGCCACCTGAACGAAGAAACCATCACCCTGGCGCTGCAACCGTTGCTGGCGCCTTTGTCGCAGAAGTACGCCGAGAACGGCGCGGTGTGTGGTTATTTGCAGGCCATGCAGGTGTACCTGCTCAAAACCGTGGTCGAGCAGTTGGTTGACGACAGCAAGACCGATGCCCAGGCGCGCAAGCTGCTGGAAGAGCAGTACCTGCCGAGCCTGGTTGTCGGTCAGCCCATGAGTGGCGGCGCCCCGGTGGTGTTTGAGCCGCACCCGACCTATGACAACTTGTTCGGCCGTATCGAATACAGCACCGATCAGGGCGCGCTGTACACCACGTACCGTCAGTTGCGACCGGGTGCGCTGCATCGCGCCAATGGTGGTTTCTTGATCCTGGAGGCCGAGAAGATGCTTAGCGAGCCGTTTGTGTGGGATGCGCTCAAGCGCGCCCTGCAATCGCGCAAGCTGAAAATGGAGTCGCCGCTGGGCGAGATGGGCCGTCTGGCGACCGTCACCCTGAGCCCGCAAGTGATCCCGTTGCAGGTCAAGGTCATTATCATTGGCGCCCGTCAGCTGTATTACACGCTGCAAGACCTCGACCCGGACTTCCAGGAGATGTTCCGGGTGCTGGTGGACTTCGATGAAGACATCCCGATGGTCGACGAAAGCCTTGAGCAGTTCGCACAGCTGCTGACCACGCGCACGTCTGAAGAAGGCATGGCGCCTCTCACCGCCGACGCAGTGGCGCGACTGGCCACGTATAGCGCGCGGTTGGCGGAGCATCAGGGGCGGTTGTCGGCACGCATCGGTGATCTGTTCCAGTTGGTCAGCGAGGCGGATTTCATTCGTCATTTGGCCAACGATGAGATGACCGACGCCGGGCACATCGAACGTGCGCTCAAGGCCAAGGCCACCCGTACCGGTCGCGTATCGGCGCGGATTCTCGATGACATGCTGGCGGGTATCATCCTGATCGACACCGATGGCGCTGCTGTCGGTAAATGCAACGGCCTGACTGTACTGGAAGTGGGGGATTCAGCGTTCGGCGTGCCGGCGCGGATTTCGGCCACGGTGTACCCGGGTGGCAGCGGAATCGTCGACATTGAGCGCGAAGTTAACCTCGGGCAGCCGATTCACTCCAAGGGGGTGATGATCTTGACCGGGTATCTGGGCAGCCGTTATGCACAGGAGTTTCCGTTGGCGATCTCGGCCAGTATCGCGCTGGAGCAGTCTTACGGGTACGTGGACGGCGACAGTGCGTCACTGGGCGAGGCATGCACGTTGATTTCTGCGTTGTCCAAAACGCCGCTCAAGCAGTGTTTTGCAATTACCGGTTCGATCAACCAATTCGGTGAAGTGCAAGCGGTGGGCGGGGTCAACGAGAAGATTGAAGGCTTCTTCCGTCTGTGTGAGGCCCGTGGGCTGACCGGCGAGCAGGGCGCGATCATTCCCCAGGCCAACGTGGCCACCTTGATGCTCGACGAAAAAGTGCTGCAGGCCGTGCGCGAGGGCAAATTCCACGTGTACGCGGTGCGTCAGGCGGACGAAGCCCTGAGTTTGCTGGTAGGTGAGCCTGCGGGTGAGCCGGATGCCGAAGGCCAGTTCCCGGAAGGCAGCGTGAATGCGCGGGTGGTCGAACGCCTGCGGGTGATTGCGGAAATGATCAGCGATGAGGATCTCAAGGAGGCTGAAAAAGAACTGATCGCCGAAACCCTGGCGGCTAAAAAAACCGTCTAGAGCCCTCTGCGGTGGTTACGCGTTTTACCCTCCGTTGGTCACGGCGCCTTTGCGGGCGCCGTTTTTCTTCTATTCTCAGCTCAAGGACCTCCACTGTCGTCACTGGAACGATGCAGCCCGTTGTGTGCGGCTGAATACAGGAACCACCGAGGGTCGCCGCCATGTCGCGCAACCTTTGTCTTACCCGCCAATGCCTGGGACTGGTCACGCGTATTGAATGCAGCGTACGCCCCCTCGCAGGGGGCACCGGTATGTGGACGTTATTGTTTGCTGCCGGTCTGGCGGGCGAGCAGCCCACCACGATCAAGTCCCAAGGCCCGTTTCCCGGCCCGTTTGCGGCTGAAACCATTCTTGAATCCATCGTCGAAAGCTTGACGCTGCATGGCTATGAGCTAGCGGACGATCCGCAGATCTGGTGCCTGCATGTGCAGGCCCAGTTGCGGCAAATCAACGGAGCGCGCTGTCACGCGTCTCGTTGATGGCAGGGTTCAATGGGGCGGACTGACGTCGGGCACCTTGTCGAGCTTGACCTCAAAGCCATACTCCACAGGCGTCAGGTCAGTGCGGGCATAGCTTTCCAGTTGGGTCGGCTGGCCATAGAAGTAATGCACGTCAAATAGCGCAGGGCCTTCTGCTTCCGCGCTGTGGCTGACGGCCAGCACTTCTTTCAGGTAGTTGCCGGTGTCGTCCTTGGCGTAGAAGCGCCATGCATCCGACGGGAAGGCCTTTTGATCGACTATGAGTGCGTTGCCCTTGAGCTCCAGCCCTGTGGGCAGGTGCTCAATGCTCAGCGTCTGTTTGTCTACGGCGGCGATGTACATCGGCATTGAGCCAATGGCATAGGCCGGGGTTTCCGGGAACAAGTTCAGGTCGTAGGTGATAACGCCGGTATGCGGGTCCACATCGAACGCTTCTTCTGGCAGCTCCAGCGGCTCGCTGCGTTTGCCATTGTCGTCTTCAGCGAAGAACGTGACCGGGGCATCGGAGGCGTCGGAGGCGTCGGGCAGCGTGCCGACCAACTCGTCATTGAAGGTCGGCGGGTGGCTGAACTCCAGCGTCGCTGCGCTGGCGTCGTCAATGGACTGGGTGATGATCACGGTCTTTATGAAGTGCTCAGGGTCGAGGTTGGCGTTTTTCAGGTACGCGGGCGCCTGGTCGTCGTACACCACGACCGAGAGCGGCAGGGGCTGAACCTCCTTGCTGGTCATGTTTTTATCGAGCCGTCGCACGGGCAGGTCGAGGGCTTTGCGGGTCACCGTGGCGCTGGAGAAGTCCATGACGCTGATGTCCAGCGCGTCGACGTTGCCGTTGAAGTAAACCTTGCTGTAGTGATTCGGGTGTTGTTGCTCAAAGGCTTTTTCTTCGTCTGCCAACTGCCGTTCGAACGCTTCGCTCCAGGCGGTCTGCTTGAGCATCTCGGCCAGTTGTTGCTGGTAAAACGCCAGTTGCTCGGCATTTTCGTTGATCGAGCCTGCGCGCGAGAGAAATTGGCCTGATTGATCGCGGGCCTGGATGATCAAGGGGTTCAGTTCAGTGTCGCCCACGGCCTTGGCGGGCGCGGCGCTGTTGCGGATCTCGACTTCAGCGAAGTTGTTGCCCAGCGCCAACAGGGTCACGCTGATGGTGCCATCGGTCCGTGTCTGGCCCACGTCTTTGCCGTTGAGCTTGAAATGTACGACCTTGCCCGGCGCAATGACTTCTACCTTGCCATGCAGCATCACCGGTTGCGGCTGCTGGACGTTTTCGGTTTCAACCCCGTCGATGTAAGGGTAGGTGACGGTCAGGTCGTCCGGGTTGCTCAGGTTGGCGCTGGAGGGGCTCAACTGAATGCCGGGATCGGTTTCGGACCACTCGGGCTGGAACGGCACGTCTTGCTTATTGCTCAAGGTGACGGATTGCCATTCCAGTGCGTGGGGGAAAGGGAATTCTGAGGCGCTGTTGATCGGGAAGGGGAACACGGGCTCCAGGTCCGTCAGGTAGTCTGAACTGGCATTTTTGCGCAGGACAAACAGGCCGTTGATGTAAGTGTCCGTCAGTGCCTGAATGCTGGGGTAGTGATTGAGCAGCGCCAGATCGTCGGTGGTGTATTCGGTTTCAACCGGTTTGTCTTGCAGTTTGAGCCGCGCGCGCTCCAACAGCAGCAGCGACCCGCCGAGGTCCGCTACGGCATCTTTCAGTTGTTGGTCTTTGATGGTGTCGAGGTTCTGTTCGAATTGGGCGGTTCTTTCTTCCAGGTTGGCGAGCGGGTGTTGGTCATCCGGTGAGCAGCCTCCCGTGGCGAGCAGCGCCAATGAGAGTCCGAGACCAGCCAAGGGGAATCGCAGATCCATTCTTCAGGTTTCCTGTCCGTAAACGATGCCGAGTAGGTGGACACTAGCAGAAAAAGTTTTTACAGACTGTGTCCGGGGCTTTATCTCTGGTGAATTCCCGCTGATATACTCGCGCCCATTTTTTTACTTCCTGTGAGTTTCAATGGAACGCTTTATCGAAAATGCAATGTACGCCTCGCGCTGGATTCTGGCGCCGATCTATTTTGGTTTGTCGCTTGGCCTGCTGGCGCTGGCGTTGAAATTCTTCCAGGAAGTGTTTCACGTAATCCCGAACGTGTTTGCGCTATCTGAGTCGGACTTGATCCTGGTCATTCTGTCGCTGATCGACATGGCGCTGGTGGGCGGTCTGCTGGTCATGGTCATGATTTCGGGTTATGAGAATTTCGTCTCGCAACTGGATATCGACGAGCACAAAGAGAAGCTCAGCTGGTTGGGCACGATGGACTCCACGTCGCTGAAAATGAAAGTCGCGGCATCGATTGTGGCGATCTCTTCGATCCACTTGCTGCGGGTGTTTATGGACGCGCGCAACATCGAGCCCCAGTACCTGATGTGGTACGTGATTATCCACATGACATTTGTGATCTCGGCGTTTGCTATGGGGTATCTGGACAAGATCACCAAGCACTGAGGTCAGGCGGGCCATTAGCGCCTACATAACCCGGGCTGCGAAGGCTTTGGGGGCTGTGTTAGTCTGCTCGCCCTTTTTTTGTTCAGGGCGTGTGGGTCAGTCGTTCAGTTGACTGGCCTGCAACGTCCCACAGCGGAGCAGTGTTATGTCCGAAGTAAATCTGTCGACCGACGAAACCCGCGTCAGCTACGGCATTGGCCGTCAGTTGGGCGACCAGCTGCGCGATAACCCGCCACCGGGCGTTAGCCTGGATGCCATTCTGGCAGGCTTGACCGACGCGTTCGCCGGTAAAGAAAGCCGTGTAGGTCAGGAAGAAATGTCCGCCAGTTTCAAAGTGATCCGCGAGATCATGCAAGCTGAAGCGGCTGCCAAGGCTGAAGCTGCAGCGGGCGAAGGCAAGGCTTTCCTGGCTGAAAACGCGAAGAAAGACGGCATCACCACCCTGGCTTCGGGTCTGCAATTCGAAGTTGTGACAGCAGGTGAAGGCGCCAAGCCATCCCGTGAAGACACCGTGCGTGTTCACTACCACGGCACCCTGATCGACGGCACTGTGTTCGACAGCTCTTACGAGCGTGGCCAGCCTGCCGAGTTCCCGGTCGGTGGCGTGATTGCTGGCTGGACTGAGGCCTTGCAATTGATGAACGCTGGCAGCAAATGGCGCATCTACGTGCCGAGCGAACTGGCTTACGGCGCCCAAGGCGTTGGCAGCATCGCTCCACACAGCGTGCTGGTATTCGACGTTGAGCTGCTGGACGTTCTGTAAGAACCCCACGGTTTAGCGGTAATGACGGGTTGTTGGCTGGCCCGTCATTACACCGTTGGCTTCATAGTTCTATTTTGGCCAGATGCTCATGGGCGTCAGCCGAACCGACAGGGCGCAACGCCCGGGCGTAACAGAACAGAAACAGGTTGCGCACCATCTCTTTGAGCACCACCGGCTCGTTTGAGTTAAGCCCTGAAAAATCCAGGTCTCCCTGATCTTGCAGTTCATTCAGCGCGTCTTCTTCCAGAACAGCACACACTTCCCCGGTTTCCCGATGCAGGATTCGCAGATAGGGATGTGGTCGGTCCAGCCAAGCGTCAATTAAATAAGTCATGGGTGTCTTCTCCTTGATGGATATCAATGAGAATAATTCCTATTCAATTAATAGCAAGTGCCTATTGGCGGATTGGCGTGTTTTCTGCGATCAGGTTGCTACCGGTCAAAGTAACTGGCTCTTTGATATCGCGTGTCGAGTCGGGTAGAGGCAGGGGCAGGGAGGAGGGGAAACAACCCCTTCCTGCGCCAGGCGCAGGAAGGAATGGCAACAGAATCAGACTTTGCGCACGAACTCGGACTTGAGCTTCATTGGGCCGATGCCGTCGATTTTGCAGTCGATATCGTGATCGCCATCGCACAAGCGAATGTTCTTGACCTTGGTACCAACTTTAACCACCAGCGAGGTGCCTTTAATCTTCAAGTCCTTGATCACGGTGATGGTGTCGCCATCGTTCAGGACAGTGCCAGCGGAGTCTTTGTAGACTTTTACGTCGCTGTCGACTTCTGCTTCAGCGTTGGCAGACCACTCATGGGCGCATTCCGGGCAGACCAGCTGAGCGCCGTCTTCATAGGTGTATTCGGAATTGCATTTCGGGCAGGGTGGCAAAGTGCTCACTTGCGCTCCTTAAAAGTCAGGATGGCTAAAAGGCGCGCATTGTATAGGGTTTTTTCGGCGGGCGGGGAAAGTGCGGCGGGATGGACTTGCAGTCACTGCCCAAGACCCTCGTGTGAAGGTCTTGGGAGGCGGGAGCGGTTTGCGGTGTGTGGATCAGTGTGTGCGTGCGACCGCGAACTCGCTCAGTTCGACCAGCGCGTCGCGGTATTCGCTCGGCGGCAGGGCTTCAAGGCAGACAATGGCGCGTGCAACGAAATTGCGGGCCAATTGTGCGGTGTATTCCAGCGAGCCTGAGGCTTCAACCGCGGCGCGGATGCTTTCGAGGTCTTCAATCCCGCCTTTCTGGATGGCCTGGCGAACCAGTGCGGCTTGTTCCGGCGTGCCTTCGCGCATGGTGTAGATCAAGGGCAGCGTCGGCTTGCCTTCAGCCAGGTCGTCACCCACGTTCTTGCCCAGGGTTTCGGCATCGCCACGGTAGTCGAGCAGGTCGTCCACCAGTTGGAAAGCCACGCCCAAGTGATCGCCGAACATGCGCAATGCTTCGCTTTGCTCGGGTGTCGCACCGGCCAGAGCGGCTGCGCTGTGGGTCGAGGCTTCAAAGAGCATCGCGGTTTTGCCGCGGATGACTTCCATGTAGGTCTCTTCGGTGGTGCTGGCATCGCGCACTTTTGACAGTTGCAGTACTTCGCCTTCGGCAATGATGCGCGTCGCTTGCGACAAGATCTTCATCACCGGCATCGAGCCCAGCTCAACCATCATTTCGAAGGAGCGCGAGTACAGGAAGTCGCCCACCAGCACGCTCGGCGCGTTGCCCCATGTTGCATTGGCGGTCTTGCGGCCACGGCGCATGCCGGACATGTCCACCACGTCGTCGTGCAGCAGGGTGGCGGTGTGCAGGAACTCGATCGTTGCCGCCAACAGACGCAAGTCATCGCCTTCGCGGCCCAGTGCCTTGCCACATAGCAACACTAATAAAGGACGCAGGCGTTTGCCGCCGGCCGAAGTAATGTAGTCGCCGATTTTTGAGACCAGCGGTACGCGTGAAGTCAGCTGCTTCTTGATGATGCCGTCGACGGCGCTAAAATCGTCCGCCACCGCGCGGTAGAAAGCTTGGGGTTGCATCAGCGACAGGTGCTCCAGAAGGGTTGCGCGGCATGCTAGGTCGGGGGGGATGGCCTGTCAAGGCACGATGGGCGGCCCCTTGCAACGTCCTCTTGCCTTGCGTACAATCGCGCACCCTGAACTTCCTGGGCAGCACCTGCCTTACGCAATTGCACTTGGGCCGTTCCAGCCCCATGCAGCCATGCCAGCCAATACCTTTACCTATAAAGCGCTGGGTGAGCAGGATTATCGGAGAAATACCATGTCGTATGCAGTAATCGTTACTGGTGGCAAGCAGTACAAAGTAGCTCCAGGTGAATACCTGAAGATCGAAAAATTGGAAATCGCTACCGGCGAATCCGTAACTTTTGATCGCGTTCTGTTGGTCGCCAATGGCGACGACGTGAACATCGGCGCTCCAGTTGTTCCTGGCGCCACTGTTGTGGCTGAAGTGATCTCCCAAGGTCGTCACGATAAAGTCCGCATCATCAAGTTCCGTCGTCGTAAGCACCACATGAAGCGTATGGGCCACCGCCAGTGGTACACCGAGATCAAAATCACCGGTATTCAGGCTTAATTTCAGCCTAATTCCTCACTAGGAGAATTGACTCATGGCACACAAAAAAGCTGGTGGTAGTACCCGTAACGGTCGCGACTCAGAAGCCAAACGCCTTGGCGTGAAGATGTATGGCGGCCAGGCTATCGTTCCAGGCAACATCATCGTGCGTCAGCGCGGTACCCAATTCCACGCTGGCTACGGCGTTGGTATGGGCAAAGATCACACCCTGTTCGCGAAAGTGGAAGGCGTGATCAAGTTCCAGGTTAAAGGCGCCTTCGGTCGTCGCTATGTAAGCATCGTTCCGAAGACTGAAGTCGTCGCAGCGTAATAGCTTGGTAGCTGGAAGAGCCCTGTCTTGCGACGGGGCTTTTTCGTTTGTGGGATGAGTCTCTTGCAAAACTGTTTGTATGGGCTGCTGGCGCTGGATTTAACGGTCGTTGATTGAGGTCGCTGCGCTCATTTTTGCAAGAGTCTTATGTCTTATGTTTATCGGCTCGTCCTGATGACGAGAGGCGTTTTGTTATGAAGTTTGTTGATGAAGTATCGATCAAGGTAAAAGCGGGCGACGGTGGTAACGGTTGCATGAGTTTCCGTCGTGAGAAATTCATCGAAAACGGTGGTCCTAACGGTGGTGATGGGGGCGATGGTGGCTCGATCTATATGGTCGCCGACGAAAACCTCAACACCCTGGTTGACTACCGTTATACCCGTCACTTCGATGCCCAGCGCGGCTCGAACGGCGGTAGTACCGATTGCACCGGGCGCAAGGGTGATGACCTTATCCTGCGCGTGCCAGTCGGCACGACCGTTATTGATGCAGGCACGCAAGAAGTGATTGGCGACCTGACCAAGGCCGGTCAAAAGCTGATGGTGGTTCAGGGCGGCTGGCACGGCCTGGGCAACACGCGTTTCAAGTCCAGTACCAATCGCGCGCCGCGCCAAACCACGCCGGGTAAGCCGGGTGAGCAGCGCGACTTGAAGCTTGAGTTGAAAGTGCTGGCTGACGTCGGTTTGCTGGGTTTGCCGAATGCCGGTAAAAGCACCTTTATTCGTTCAGTGTCTGCGGCCAAGCCCAAGGTGGCGGATTATCCGTTCACCACGCTGGTACCCAACCTGGGCGTGGTCAGTGTCGATCGCTGGAAAAGCTTTGTCATTGCTGACATCCCGGGGCTGATCGAAGGCGCTTCTGATGGCGCGGGCCTGGGGATTCGCTTCCTCAAGCATTTGGCGCGTACCCGTTTGCTCCTGCATCTCGTGGACATGGCGCCGGTTGAAGGTTCGGAAAGCGCTGCGGATACCGCTGAAGTCATCGTTAACGAGCTGACCAAGTTCAGCCCGGCGCTGGCTGATCGTGATCGCTGGCTGGTCTTGAACAAGTGCGATTCTCTGCCTCAGGAAGAGCACGACGCAGTTGTGAAAGAAGTGGTTGATCGTCTTGAGTGGACCGGTCCTGTGTATGTGATTTCGGCTATTGCCAAAATCGGCACCGACAAGCTGTGCCACGACATCATGCGCTACCTCGAAGATCGCGCAGACCGCCTGGCCAATGATCCTGCCTACAAGGAAGAACTGGCCGAGCTGGATCAGCGCATTGAAGACGAGGCGCGTGCACAGTTGCAGGCGCTGGATGACAAGCGTGCCTTGCGTCGCAGTGGCGTGAAGAGCGTCCATGACATCGGTGACGATGACTGGGATGAAGAAGATGTTGAAGACGACGATGGTCCGGAAATCATTTACGTCCGCGACTGATTCGTTGCAGTAAACTACAGCGCCGCTCAATTGAGCGGCGTTTTAGCATCTACGAAACGGTAATCACAAAAATTCCACGGGTAGCGCTCGGTCGCGCTGCTCTCAGGCATAGGTTGGAAGATGATGCGGAGCAAGGTGACAGGTGCGCAGCGTTGGGTCGTCAAGATTGGCAGCGCACTGCTGACGGCGGATGGCAAAGGTCTGGATCGTGCGGCAATGGGTGTTTGGGTCGAGCAAATGGTGGCCCTGCATGAAGCCGGTGTTGAGTTGGTGTTGGTGTCTTCGGGCGCAGTGGCGGCCGGGATGAGCCGCTTGGGCTGGACGGTGCGACCGAGTGCCATGCATGAATTGCAAGCGGCGGCTGCCATCGGTCAGATGGGCCTGGTGCAGGCTTGGGAGTCGAGTTTCGCCGAGCACTCGCGGCACACCGCGCAAATTCTGCTGACCCATGACGATTTGTCTGATCGCAAGCGTTACCTGAATGCCCGCAGTACTTTGCGTGCCCTTGTGGAGTTGGGCGTAATCCCGGTCATCAACGAAAACGACACGGTGGTGACCGATGAGATTCGTTTTGGTGACAACGACACCCTGGCGGCACTGGTTGCCAACCTGGTGGAAGCTGATCTGTTAGTAATCCTGACCGACCGCGACGGCATGTTTGATGCTGATCCGCGCAATAACCCTGACGCGCAAATGATTTATGAGGCGCGCGCGGATGACCCGGCGCTGGACGCAGTGGCGGGCGGTACGGGGGGTGCGCTGGGGCGTGGTGGTATGCAGACCAAGTTGCGGGCGGCTCGTTTGGCGGCGCGTTCCGGGGCGCACACCATTATTGTGGGTGGGCGTCTGGAGCGGGTGCTGGATCGTCTTAAGGCGGGCGAGCGCATTGGCACCTTGTTGTCGCCGGAACGCGGCATGTTGGCAGCCCGTAAGCAGTGGCTGGCCGGGCATCTGCAAACACGCGGTACGCTGGTGCTGGACGAGGGGGCTGTCGCGGCACTGTCGCAGGGCAACAAGAGCTTGCTGCCTGTGGGGGTGAAGGCGGTTCAGGGTGGCTTCCGTCGTGGGGAAATGGTGGTGTGTGTCGCGCCGGACGGCCGTGAAATTGCCCGTGGGCTCGCCAACTACAGTGCTGCGGAAGCGCAAAAAATTATCGGGCAATCGTCGGATGCGATTGTCAGCTTGTTGGGTTATATGGCGGAGCCTGAACTGGTTCATCGCGATAACCTGATTCTGGTTTGAATGTGAGGTTTGAATGCGCTTGATTAAAGGGTTGCTGGGTTTGATGTTGGCGATGCCGTTACTGGCTTCGGCGGAAGAGATTGGTACGGTTTCAACCGTGTTTAAGCTGGTTGGCCCTAACGACCGCATTGTGGTCGAGGCGTTCGATGATCCCAAGGTAGAGGGCGTGACCTGCTATCTGTCCCGCGCTAAAACGGGGGGCATGAAAGGGGGGTTGGGGTTGGCAGAGGACCGTGCTGAAGCTTCGTTGGCATGTCGTCAGACGGGTCCGATCAGCTTCAAGGGTGATCTCAAGGACGGTGATGAAGTCTTTAAGGAGCGCACGTCGCTGGTGTTCAAGACCATGCAGGTGGTGCGATTCCTTGACAAGAAACGCAATACGCTGGTGTATCTGGTCTACAGCGATCGCCTGATTGAGGGCAGTCCACAGAATGCTGTAACGGCAATTCCGATCCTGCCGTGGCCGCATCAGTAGTGCTTATAAAAAGCTGCGATTCACGCAGCTTTTTTTTGCCTGTGAGCTTGTGGTGGGGGCGGGGTAGTGAATCCTGGGTATAAATCGCAGGCAATAAAAAACCGACCCTGAGGTCGGTTTTTTAAAAAGCTTAACGCTTAAGCGGCGGTCGCAAGGTTCAACGCCTTGACGTGGCCATTCAGACGGCTCTTATGACGAGCAGCTTTGTTCTTGTGGATGATGCCTTTATCGGCCATACGGTCGATAACAGGAACAGCCAGAACATAAGCAGCTTGTGCTTTAGCGGCGTCTTTTGCGTCGATGGCTTTAACTACATTCTTGATGTAGGTGCGAACCATGGAACGCAGGCTGGCGTTGTGGCTGCGACGCTTCTCAGCCTGTTTTGCACGTTTTTTGGCGGAAGGTGTGTTGGCCACCGTCGAGCTCCTCGAAAGACTTTAGAAAATAGCAAACAAAATAGGCCGCGAATCATGCCGATGACGTGAAGGCTTGTCAAGGGCGTTTGATACGATCCGCTGAGTGGTTGATCGAGGGAGACGGGAGATTTATTTCCGGCGCTTGACCTGTAAACTCGCGAGCTTGGCTCTGTGCTGTTGCGGCGCGCAGTATCGCATAAGTGGACGCTTTGTTCGCCTGCTCTTTTTCTCTATAGGCAAAAACTCTTTCAATGAATTTGCTCAAGTCGTTGGCTGCCGTCAGTTCCATCACCATGATTTCAAGGGTTTTGGGCTTTATCCGAGACACAATCATTGCTCGCACGTTTGGCGCCGGGATGGCCACGGATGCGTTCTTCATTGCCTTCAAACTGCCCAACCTGTTGCGCCGGATCTTCGCAGAGGGGGCCTTTTCTCAAGCGTTCGTGCCGATTCTCGCGGAATATAAAAATCAGCAAGGCGAGGAAGCGACCCGTACGTTCGTGGCCTATGTGGCCGGTTTGCTGACCCTGGTGTTGGCCATTGTCACGATTGTGGGGATGCTGGCTGCGCCTTGGGTAATCTGGGCGACGGCGCCGGGATTTGCCACCACCCCGGAAAAATTCCAGCTCACCAGTGACATGTTGCGGGTTACTTTCCCTTATATATTGCTGATTTCACTGTCGTCCTTGGCAGGAGCGATTCTGAACACCTGGAACCGTTTCTCGGTTCCGGCGTTTGTGCCGACGTTGCTTAATGTCAGCATGATTATTTTTGCGTTGTTCCTGACACCTTATTTCGATCCGCCCGTGATGGCCCTTGGCTGGGCTGTGTTGGCCGGTGGTCTGGCGCAGTTAGTGTTTCAACTGCCGCACCTGAAAAAGATCGGCATGCTCGTGTTGCCCCGCCTTAATCTGCGCGATACCGGGGTGTGGCGGGTGATGAAACAAATGTTGCCGGCGATCCTGGGTGTTTCAGTCAGTCAGATCTCTTTGATCATCAACACCATCTTCGCGTCCTTTTTGGTGGCCGGGTCTGTGTCGTGGATGTACTACGCCGACCGTTTAATGGAGCTGCCGTCGGGTGTGCTGGGCGTGGCGCTGGGGACAATCCTTCTGCCAACCCTGTCCAAGACCTACGCCAATAAAGACCGTCATGAGTATTCTCGGATTCTCGACTGGGGGCTGCGTCTGTGTTTCGTGCTGGTTTTGCCTTGCGCACTGGCACTGGCCATTCTGTCCGAACCGCTGACGGTTTCATTGTTTCAGTACGGTGAATTCAGTGCCCATGATGCCGTGATGACCCAGCACGCCCTGATGGCTTACTCGGTGGGTTTGCTCGGGATTATTTTGATCAAGGTGCTGGCCCCAGGCTTTTATGCTCAGCAAAACATCCGTACGCCGGTGAAAATTGCCGTTTTCACGTTGATCGTGACCCAGTTGCTGAACCTGGTATTCATCGTGCCGTTGCAACATGCGGGCCTTGCACTGGCCATAAGCGTGGGGGCGTGCATCAACGCCGGCCTGCTGTTTTGGCAATTGCGCAGTCAAAAGCTGTTTGTGGCGCAGCCAGGCTGGGCCAAGTACCTGTTCAAACTGGTGTTGGCTGTGGCCGTGATGTCGGCCGTTCTACTGGGCTTGATGCAATTGATGCCCGCTTGGGATCACGGTCATATGCTGGAGCGCTTTCTGCGTTTGGGGGGACTTGTTGTCGCTGGGGTGCTGGCGTATTTCGGTATGCTGCTGGTCTTGGGCATGCGTTTGAAGGATTTCGCCCGCAAGTCCCTTATGTAAGGTAATCGCCGGTCAGACGTGTGTTTTATCGTATTGACTGAATTGCCTTGCGCTGTTGCCTGTTGTAGCAGGCTGGGTGTGGTTATAATCGGCCACTTTATGAGCAAGAAGCGCGTTATGCAGCTGGTTCGAGGCCTTCACAATCTGCGGCCCCAACATCGGGGCTGTGTCGCCACTATTGGCAACTTTGACGGTGTACACCGTGGTCACCAGGCAATCCTGGGCCGGCTGCGTGAACGTGCGCTGGAGTTGGGTGTGCCCAGCTGCGTGGTGATTTTTGAACCCCAGCCGCGCGAATTCTTTGCCCCGCAGACCGCGCCGGCACGTCTGGCGCGTTTGCGCGACAAACTGCAGCTATTGGCTGATGCCGGTGTAGATCGGGTACTGTGCCTGGCGTTCAATCAGCGTTTAAGCAAACTCAGCGCCGCCGAGTTTGTTGACACGATTCTGGTTAATGGCCTGGGTGTGCAACACCTTGAGGTTGGGGACGATTTCCGCTTCGGGTGCGACCGGGCAGGGGATTTCGATTTCCTGCAACAGGCTGGCATCATCCAGGGTTTTACCGTCGAGGCGGCGCAAACCGTTGAGCTTGACGGCATGCGCGTCAGCAGCACCAAAGTGCGTGATGCCCTGGCCAATGCCGATTTCGCCCTTGCCGAACGTTTGCTCGGGCGCCCGTTCCAGATTGCCGGGCGGGTACTACACGGGCAGAAACTGGCGCGTCAACTGGGTACGCCAACGGCCAACGTTCAGCTAAAGCGTCGTCGAGTGCCGCTGACCGGGGTCTACCTGGCCAGTGTCGAGATTGACGGCAACACTTGGTCCGGCGTCGCCAACATTGGCGTGCGGCCCACCGTTTCAGGGGATGGCAGTGCCCATCTTGAAGTACATCTATTGGATTACGCCGGTGATCTGTATGACCGGCGTCTGACCGTGGCATTCCACCACAAGCTGCGTGATGAGCAGCGTTTCGCCTCCCTGGAGGCGCTCAAGACGGCGATCAATGCGGACGTCGCCGCCGCCCGAGCCTATTGGCTGGGTCAACCGCTTAAAAAGAGCCTGAAATGACCGACTACAAAGCCACGCTAAACCTTCCGGACACAGCCTTCCCAATGAAGGCCGGCCTGCCACAGCGCGAACCGCAAATTTTGCAGCGCTGGGACAGCATTGGCCTGTACGGGAAGTTGCGCGAGATTGGCAAGGATCGTCCTAAGTTCGTTCTTCATGACGGTCCTCCCTACGCCAACGGCACGATCCACATCGGTCACGCGCTGAACAAGATCCTCAAGGACATGATCATCCGCTCGAAAACCCTCGCCGGATTCGATGCGCCGTACGTGCCGGGCTGGGATTGCCACGGTTTGCCGATTGAGCACAAGGTTGAAGTGACTCACGGCAAAAACCTGCCTGCGGATAAAACCCGCGAGCTGTGCCGTGCCTACGCCACTGAGCAGATTGAAGGGCAGAAGTCCGAATTCATCCGTTTGGGTGTGTTGGGTGACTTCGCCAACCCGTACAAAACCATGGATTTCAAGAACGA
Organism: Pseudomonas sp. WS 5078; assembly: GCF_012985745.1. NCBI lineage: Bacteria > Pseudomonadati > Pseudomonadota > Gammaproteobacteria > Pseudomonadales > Pseudomonadaceae > Pseudomonas > Pseudomonas sp. WS 5078. The sequence continues at coordinate 204,973 of NZ_JAAQWX010000006.1, forward strand.
AGCCGGTGAAATCCGCGCTTTGGCTGAAATCGTCAAGGCGGGCTTCGTGTTCAAGGGCCTTAAGCCTGTGAACTGGTGTTTCGACTGCGGCTCGGCACTGGCTGAAGCTGAAGTTGAATATCAGGACAAAAAGTCCGCGACCATTGACGTGGCGTTCCCGATTGCCGACGAAGCCAAGCTGGCTGAGGCTTTCGGCCTGGCTGCATTGAGCAAACCTGCATCGATCGTGATCTGGACCACCACCCCGTGGACCATCCCGGCCAACCAGGCCCTCAACGTGCACCCGGAGTTCAACTACGCGCTGGTCGACGTCGGTGACAAGTTGCTGGTTCTGGCAGAAGAGCTCGTCGAAGCCTGCCTGGCCCGTTACAACCTCGAAGGTTCGGTCATTGCCACCACGACCGGTGCCGCACTTGAACTGATCAACTTCCGTCACCCGTTCTATGACCGTCTGTCGCCTGTTTATTTGGCCGAGTATGTCGAACTGGGCGCCGGTACGGGCGTTGTTCACTCCGCGCCGGCCTACGGCGTAGACGACTTCGTGACCTGCAAAGCCTACGGCATGGTCAACGATGACATCATCAATCCGGTTCAAAGCAATGGTGTGTACGTGCCGTCGCTGGAGTTTTTCGGCGGCCAGTTCATCTGGAAAGCCAACCCGGCCATCGTTGAAAAGCTGACCGAAGTCGGTGCGCTGATGCACACCGAAACCATCAGCCACAGCTACATGCACTGCTGGCGTCACAAAACCCCGCTGATCTACCGTGCAACCGCGCAGTGGTTCATCGGCATGGACAAAGAGCCGGTTGCTGGCGATACCTTGCGCACCCGTGCGTTGCAGGCTATCGAAGACACCCAGTTCGTTCCGGCATGGGGTCAGGCGCGCCTGCACTCAATGATCGCCAATCGCCCGGACTGGTGCATCTCACGTCAGCGCAACTGGGGGGTACCGATCCCGTTTTTCCTGAACAAGGAAAGCGGCGAGCTGCACCCGCGCACTGTTGAAATGATGGAAGAAGTGGCCAAGCGCGTTGAGCTGGAAGGCATCGAAGCCTGGTTCAAGATGGACGCTGCCGAACTCTTGGGCGATGAAGCGCCGCTGTACGACAAGATTTCCGACACGCTGGACGTGTGGTTTGACTCCGGCACTACGCACTGGCACGTGCTGCGTGGTTCGCACCCGATGGGTCACGAAACCGGCCCTCGGGCCGACCTGTACCTGGAAGGTTCCGACCAGCACCGTGGCTGGTTCCACTCCTCGTTGCTGACCGGCTGCGCCATCGACAATCACGCGCCTTATCGCGAACTGCTGACCCATGGTTTCACCGTGGACGAGGCGGGTCGCAAGATGTCCAAATCCTTGGGCAACGTGATTGCGCCGCAGAAAGTCAACGACACACTGGGCGCCGACATCATGCGTCTGTGGGTCGCTTCGACCGACTACTCGGGCGAGATCGCGGTTTCCGACCAGATCCTGCAACGTAGCGCCGACGCCTATCGCCGTATCCGTAACACTGCCCGCTTCTTGCTGTCGAACCTGACCGGTTTCAATCCGGCCACCGACATCCTGCCTGCCGAAGAAATGCTGGCACTGGATCGTTGGGCTGTGGATCGCGCACTGTTGCTGCAACGCGAGCTGGAACTTCACTACGGTGAATACCGCTTCTGGAACGTGTACTCCAAAGTGCACAACTTCTGCGTGCAAGAGCTGGGTGGCTTCTACCTCGACATCATCAAGGACCGTCAGTACACCACGGGCGCCAACAGCAAGGCCCGTCGTTCATGCCAGACCGCGTTGTTCCATATCTCCGAAGCGCTGGTGCGCTGGATCGCTCCGATCCTGGCGTTCACTGCTGACGAGCTGTGGCACTACCTGCCGGGCGAGCGTAACGAGTCCGTGATGCTCAATACCTGGTATCAGGGCCTGACCGAGCTGCCTGAAGGGACCGAACTGGACCGCGCTTATTGGGAGCGGATCATGGCGGTCAAGGTCGCGGTCAACAAGGAAATGGAAAACCTGCGCGCGGCCAAGGCCATTGGTGGCAACTTGCAGGCCGAAGTCACCTTGTTCGCTGAAGACGAACTGGCAGCCGACCTCACCAAATTGAGCAACGAGCTGCGCTTCGTGCTGATTACCTCAACAGCCAGCGTTGCGCCGTTTGCATCGGCCCCGGCGGATGCGGTGGTAACTGAAGTGCCCGGCCTGAAGCTCAAAGTGGTCAAATCTGCTCACGCCAAGTGCGCCCGTTGCTGGCATTGCCGCGAAGACGTCGGCGTGAACCCTGAGCATCCGGAAATCTGCGGTCGCTGCGTGGACAACATCAGCGGCGCCGGTGAGGTACGTCACTATGCCTGATGCCCGCACTGCCGGGCGCTTCGGGCGCCTGAGCTGGCTGTGGTTGACCCTGCTGGTCCTGGTCATTGACCAGGCCAGCAAGGTCTATTTCGACAGCGCATTACAGATGTACCAACAGGTCGTGATCATTCCGGATTACTTCAGTTGGACGTTGGCCTACAACACGGGTGCGGCCTTCAGCTTTCTGGCTGACAGTGCCGGTTGGCAGCGATGGTTGTTTGCCCTGATTGCCGTGGTGGTCAGTGCCGTACTGGTGATCTGGCTTAAGCGCCTGGGACGTGATGACACATGGCTGGCGATTGCACTGGCTTTGATTCTCGGCGGGGCCTTGGGCAATTTGTATGACCGCGTTGCCTACGGCCATGTCATTGATTTCATTCTTGTGCACTGGCAAAACCGCTGGTATTTCCCTGCATTCAACTTTGCCGACAGTGCAATCTGTGTGGGTGCTGTGATGCTGGCACTGGATATGTTCAAAAGTAAAAAGTCCGGAGAACCCGTTCATGACTGAGCCTCGTATTGGCCAGAACACGGAAGTCACCCTGCATTTCGCTTTGCGCCTGGAGAATGGCGACACGGTCGACAGCACGTTCGACAAATCCCCGGCTACTTTCAAAGTGGGTGATGGGAGCCTGTTGCCCGGTTTTGAGGCTGCGATTTTCGGTTTCAAGGCAGGTGACAAGCGGACACTGGAGATTCTTCCGGAGAATGCGTTCGGTCAGCCCAACCCGCAAAATGTGCAGATCATTGCGCGTTCGCAGTTCAAAGACATGGAGCTGTCGGAAGGTTTGCTGGTGATCTTCAATGACGCGGCAAACACCGAGTTGCCGGGCGTGGTCAAGGCGTTTGACGACGAGCAGGTCACCATCGATTTTAACCATCCGTTGGCAGGTAAAACCCTGACCTTCGAAGTGGAAATCCAAGCTGTCAAAGCGCTGTAAATCCAGTGCCCGGCTTCGGCCGGGCCTGTTTGGCATTATCTTTCTGCGCGTCCCACGAGGCCTAGCATGCACATTAAACTCGCCAACCCCCGTGGTTTTTGCGCCGGGGTGGACCGAGCGATTGAGATCGTCAATCGCGCTCTGGAAGTATTCGGCCCGCCTATCTATGTTCGCCACGAAGTGGTGCACAACAAATTTGTCGTCGAAGACCTGCGCTCCCGCGGAGCGATCTTCGTTGAAGAGCTGGATCAGGTACCGGATGACGTTATCGTGATCTTCAGCGCCCACGGCGTTTCTCAGGCCGTACGCAGTGAAGCCGCCGGGCGCGGCCTGAAGGTGTTCGACGCGACGTGCCCCTTGGTCACCAAGGTTCATATCGAAGTGGCCCGCTACAGCCGTGATGGCCGCGAATGCATCCTGATTGGCCACGCCGGTCACCCGGAAGTTGAAGGCACGATGGGGCAGTACGACGCCAGTAATGGCGGCGCTATCTACCTGGTTGAGGACGAAAAAGACGTCGCCAATTTGCAAGTGCGCAACCCTGAAAAACTGGCGTTCGTGACACAGACCACGCTGTCGATGGATGACACCAGCCGGGTTATCGATGCACTGCGTACGCGATTTCCGGCCATTGGTGGCCCCCGTAAAGATGACATCTGCTACGCCACGCAAAATCGCCAGGACGCGGTAAAGCAACTGGCTGACGAGTGCGACGTTGTGCTGGTAGTGGGCAGCCCAAACAGCTCTAACTCCAACCGCTTGCGCGAGTTGGCAGAGCGCATGGCCACCCCCGCCTACCTGATCGATGGCGCTGAAGACATGCAAAAAAGCTGGTTCGACGGTGTAGAACGCATTGGTATCACAGCGGGTGCCTCGGCTCCGGAAGTGCTAGTGCGCGGCGTGATTCAGCAATTGCACGCCTGGGGTGCCACGGGAGCGGATGAGTTGGCTGGCCGCGAAGAGAACATCACCTTTTCCATGCCCAAAGAATTGCGGGTTCGCTCCATTACCTAAGCCATTGCACACAAAGCCTGCGCAGATTTTTGGTTGCGCAGGCTGATTCTCCCGCTTTTTGCCAGCACGATCTGGTAATGGCTTAACGCTTCTTTCACCTGGCAAACATGCAGGGTGCCCGCCTGGAAACCTCCCGCACTTAATAATGGCTCGCCCAGCGGGTTGAATCGCACGTAGTGTTTGACCGGCGAATTACCTGCTACGGGTATCAGGTTCCTGTTCTGTTTTTCAGCCAGCACCGGGTTATTTTCATCGGTATGGCCCTGGCCGCTCTCGTCAAGAATCACTCTCCACCCATTACTCCAGTCATCATCCAGCGCGTGAATCACCACGTACTGATGGCGTATCAACGCCTCGCTGCGTGCCTTGCGCAAGCTGTTGGCCAACTGCTCGGCCGTGGTCTGGCGACGTTGTTGTTCCGTAAGCGTGTGATAGGCCGGGCTGGCGAATTGGGCTGTGATGGCCACGATCGACAGGGTAATCACCAGCTGAATCAAGGTCATCCCTCTTTGATACACCGGGTCCTCCCTGGGCTTTTTTGTGGTGAGCACGCTTAGGTATAGCGGCTACGACGGGGCCGCCACGTATAAAACGTCGGTTCAATAGTTGCCCAATATGTATGTCGTGGTTTTACAGGTAGAGCACGTACGCTGGCGAATATTCCTTCGATTTGGTTCACCTGTTTCTGACCTGTGAACCCCTGACGCAGGTCTAGGCTGTGATCATGACGGCGCAGGACGTGCCGTTAAAACAGGTGCGCAGGGATGAATCACCAGAGTCGAGGCTGCAAACAGCAACAAGCTGGCATGACCCTGATTGAAGTGCTGGTAGCTGCACTGATTTTAGGTCTCGGTTTACTAGGGGCTGCAAGCGCACAAATCAATGCCTTGAAGTACACCGACAGCGCGCGCATGAGCACGCAGGCCAGTTTTATTGCATACGACATGCTGGATCGAATGCGGGCCAATGCCACAGGTGACTATCGCTTTTCAGGCGTTGATGTTGCCACTTCCACTTCCACTCCCACTTCCACTTCCAGCGTTGCAGGGATCGTCGGTCAGGATCTGAGTGATTTCAAGCGCAACATACGCGCCTTCGGTGGGGAGAGCGCACGCGGCGTGATTTCAGTGAGCGATCGTCAGGTCAGTATCAACATTTACTGGGATGACTCGCGTGCTGAGAAAAAAGACGCCGCCTTTCAATCCTTCACCCTCACCGGCTATCTGGCCGACCAACAGGCTGCGCGTAAGCCATGAGACAGGCTGACGCTGGTTTTGGCTTGATTGAGCTGATGATTGCAATGACCTTGGGCTTGCTGCTGGTTCTGGGGATGACTCAGGTGTTCTTGAGTGCCCGTCAAACCTCTCTGGCTCAGACTGCGTCCGCTCAACTACAAGAAGATGCGCGTTATGTGTTGAGCAAAATAGCTCAGGAAATTCGCATGGCTGGCATGTTTGGCTGCTTGCCGTTGACGCAAATAATCAATGCGCCTGCCGCCTTTGGAACACCTGTTTCGTGGCAGGGAGCTGCACGTTCAGGAACGTTGCAAATGATTAGCGCAGATGTGGGGCCTCAGTCCGGCAAGCCTGACTGGACGGTTGTGACGGACTGCAAAAACCATGCGCAGGCTTTTGCTGGCGCGCAGACAGGATTGGGGCCTGGAGACATCGGCTTTGCGGTGCGTCGCATTGCATATCGTCATGCGGGGGGGCAATTAAGGAGCGGTTCCACTAACGCCGTGCTTCTGGACAATGTAGTCGCGTTCGACGTGAGCTTTGGTATGGCGGACTCCGTCGGGTCCAACGCGGTTGTGCGCTATGAGTACAGCCCTGCAGATGCCGCGAGCATTCGCAGTGTACGTATGGTCTTGACCTTGAGAGATCCGCGATCCCATGTAAAAGACCAGACCTACCACGTGGTAGTCGCCGTTCGTAACCGGCTGGGGTAAGGAGACGTATGCTGCCAGTGTTAGGGACGCAAAAAGGAATGGTGCTGTTGGTCAGCTTGGTATTTTTGATGCTGCTGGGGTTTTTGGGGCTATCTGCGATGGAAAGCGCCGCGCAGCAAGAAAAAATGGCGGGAGCAATACGGGTCGCCAATCAGTCATTTCAGGGGGCTGAAGCGGCGATGCATAGAGGGGAATCGTGGCTGCATGGGCAATGGCCAGGCATGACGGAGTGCAACACACCGACGCGCTGCGCTCCGCCAGCAGAAGTACGTACTCGACGGTCACCGGGGTTAGATCCTCAGTCAGGTATTAACTGGATGCAAACTGAGCATGGCTTGTATGGCATCCAGTTTCTGGGGCTTAGCATCCCGCGTTCAGCGTCCGAAACGAGCGGTTCTGTCTATTTGTATCGAATAACAGGGATTGGTCTGCGAGCTCAATCCCGGACGGTGCTCGAAACCCTTTATGCCCGCCACCAGATGGCGCAAGGGGAGGGGGCAGTTCCTGTTCAACGCTTTCGTCGGGTCATGTGGCGACAAATTCAATAGGAAGTGTATGCATGTTTAGGCCCACAGCAGGTTTTACCATGATCGAAATGATGATCGTGGTGGCGATCACCGGTATCCTTGGCGCCTTTGTTTATCAGCTTTACAGCGATTACATAAAGCGCGTGCACCGTTCTCAAATCGTGGTGTTGCTCTCTGAGCAAGCCCAAAGTCTAGAGCGGTTCTATACGAAAAACGGGTTATATAGCGGTCTGCCGGACATCAGTGCCGGCAATGACAACTACAGCATTACGTCAGACCTTTTAGACCATGCTTTTTTACTGACGGCTATACGGAAGGACGGCTCGCCCATGGCGAATGATTCGTGTGGGAACTACACGTTGGCGCATACCGGTCTGACAGCGATAACCCAGGCGGCCCCGGGCCTCACCGCACAGCAGTGTTGGGGGCGCTGACCTATTACTTTTGAATAAGGGCTGGACTGATAGATGGCTAGGCACCAACGGGTAGTGATTGTCGGAGGCGGAGTAATCGGCCTGCTGACTGCGTTTAATCTGGCCGCAGAAGTCGATCAGGTAATTCTGCTGGAGCGCGGTGGTGTCGGTCAGGAGTCTTCCTGGGCGGGCGGCGGGATCGTTTCGCCGCTTTATCCATGGCGTTACACCCCGGCCGTAACAGCGCTGGCCCACTGGTCCCAGGATTTTTACCCGCATTTGGCTGAACGTTTGTTGGTGACTACCGGGCTGGATCCGCAAGTGCATACGACGGGTCTTTACTGGCTTGATCTGGACGACGAGGCTCAAGCCCTGGCGTGGGCCCGGCAAGCTGGCAGGCCTTTGAGTTCGGTAGATATTGCGTCGGTCGAGAGCCATGTGCCGGTATTGGGCAGCGGTTTTTCCCGTGCTATTTACATGAAGGACGTGGCGAATGTACGGAATCCGCGGTTGGTTAAGTCACTAAAAGCGGCTCTGCAAGCGATGCCCAATGTCTCGGTCCACGAACAATCCGAGGTTCTGGGTTTTGTCAGGGAGGGAGAGCGGATTACGGGCGTCAATACGGTTAAAGGCTCCATATTGGGTGATGCCGTGGTATTGGCTGCCGGGGCCTGGAGTGGTGAACTGCTCAAGCTTTTGGATCTTGAGTTGCCCGTCGAGCCGGTCAAAGGCCAAATGATTTTGTACAAATGCGCTACGGATTTCTTGTCATGCATGGTGTTGGCGAACGGCCGCTACGCCATTCCACGTCGCGATGGCCATATCCTGATTGGTAGTACGCTGGAGCACGAGGGGTTCGACAAGACCCCAACCCAGAACGCGCTCGAGAGCTTGAAGGCGTCGGCCGTGGCGTTGATTCCCGCATTGGCGGATGCCGAGCCCGTTGCGCATTGGGCCGGATTGCGTCCGGGATCACCGCAGGGCATCCCGTATATCGGGCCGGTTCCCGGCTTAGAAGGGCTCTGGCTGAACTGCGGGCATTACCGCAATGGGTTGGTATTGGCGCCAGCATCGTGCCAGTTGTTTGCAGATTTGATGCTGGAGCGCACACCTATCATTGACCCGGCTCCGTACGCCCCTGCAGGGCGACTCTGAATAATTGCGTCTGCCTGGCAGCCTTGTGTTGCCAGGCTGAGACAGCAGTTGCTCAGCCTTTACTTGGGCCTTGCTCCAAATGGTTTTGGGTGCAATACCATTCTTGCCGTTGGCTCAGGGCGCGATCCCGGGGCAAGTGAACACCGCAATGGGCACAGCGCACCATCGGTTGGGCGCTGGGGGTACCCGGTTTTTGGGTGGTTGTAAGGCCCGATTTGTATTTGCGCCACAACCACACACCCGCAGCAATCAAGGCAACCCAGATCAGTAAACGAAACATGGCTCATCGCTATTTGAGAAAAGATGCGCCAGTTTAGCCAAGGACCTGTAAAGCGCCCAGCAACAAATGCGACGCAAAAAAAAGAGCCCCGGAAGGCTCTTTTTTTGGGTTTGACGATTAGTCGAAAAGACCGAAGGTCATGTAGCTGAACCATGAGCGGCTGGTGTCTTCCGTCTCTGGCGCTTCGATGATATTACCGTCGGCATCTTTAGGTTTCAGCTCGGCAGGAATGGCATCTTTTGCATCCTGGAATTGCTTCTGCACGTCCTGGTTGGCGCGGGTTTCACCCGGTGGCAGAGGCGTACTGGATTCAATCAGGCCCAACGTTGCCTTGCTCAACCACGAGCGGTTGTCGGCTTCGGACACTTGAGGCACAAACTGACCGTCAACCAGGCTTGGGTGGTTCGGGTAGTTGTCTTTGAGCACTTCGAGGCTGGTGTCAGCCAGTTTGTCGAGGTGCAGGCGCTGGTAAGACTCAACCATCACTGCCAGGCCGTCAGCGACCGAGGGCGTTTCCTGGAAGTTTTCAACCACGTACCGGCCACGGTTGGCCGACGCCACATAGGCCTGACGGGTCAGGTAGTAGTGCGCCACGTGGATTTCGTACGCAGCCAGCAGGTTGCGCAGATAAATCATGCGCTGCTTGGCATCCGGGGCGTAGCGGCTGTTGGGGAAGCGGCTGGTGAGCTGGGCAAACTCGTTATACGAGTCACGGGCCGCACCGGGGTCACGCTTGGTCATGTCCAGCGGCAGAAAGCGCGCCAGCAGGCCAACGTCCTGGTCAAACGAAGTCAGGCCTTTGAGGTAGTAGGCGTAATCAACGTTCGGGTGCTGGGGGTGCAGGCGGATAAACCGCTCTGCGGCGGACTTGGCAGCTTCCGGCTCGGAGTTTTTATAGTAGGCGTAGATCAGTTCAAGCTGAGCCTGGTCGGCATAGCGGCCGAACGGGTAGCGTGACTCAAGTGCCTTCAGTTTGGCGGTTGCACTGGTATAGCTGTGGTTGTCCAGATCGGCCTGTGCCTGCTGGTACAGCTCGACTTCGCTGAGGTTTTCGTCAACGACTTCCTTTGTCGACGAGCAAGCGGCGGTCAGTGCGAGGATGGCGATCAGCAGCAGGTGTCTCACTTGCATGGCGGCTTGCGTCCCTATGACGGCCGCTGTCTTGGGCGAGGCCGTCCTGTTATGATGAGCGCCCCGTGAAAAGCCTCGGGGCAAAAGACGCCGTATTTAACCACAAGCGCGCAGCCGAAACCAAAGGCTTGGCGCCGTCCTGATGAGCATGTCCGAGAAAATACTACTTCGCGCAGAGGTGCCGTCCGAATTGGGCGGCCAACGCCTCGATCAAGTCGCCGCACAATTATTCGCTGAGCACTCGCGCTCGCGCCTTTCCGCCTGGATCAAAGACGGCCGCCTCACTGTGGACGGAGACGTCATACGTCCCCGTGACATCGTGCATGGTGGCGCCATCTTGGAGCTGACTGCAGAGCAGGAAGCCCAGGGTGAGTGGATCGCCCAGGACATTCCCCTCGACATCGTTTACGAAGACGATGACATCCTAGTGATCAACAAACCTGCGGGTTTGGTGGTGCACCCGGCTGCGGGGCATGCTGATGGCACTTTGCTCAATGCGTTGCTGCACCACGTACCGGACATTATTAATGTGCCGCGTGCGGGGATCGTGCATCGCCTCGACAAAGACACCACGGGTTTGATGGTGGTCGCCAAGACCATTCAGGCGCAGACGCAGTTGGTTGCTCAATTGCAGAGCCGCAGTGTCAGCCGGATTTATGAGTGCATTGTTATCGGTGTCGTCACCGCCGGGGGCAAGATCGATGCGCCCATCGGCCGTCACGGCCAGCAACGCCAGCGCATGGCGGTAATGGAAGGTGGCAAGCAAGCGGTGAGTCATTACCGCGTGCTTGAGCGCTTCCGTTCCCACACCCATGTGCGCGTTAAGCTGGAAACCGGGCGTACGCACCAGATCCGTGTGCATATGTCTCACATTAACTTCCCGTTGGTCGGAGACCCTGCCTACGGCGGTCGTTTCCGTATCCCGCCGGCAGCCAGTGTAACCATGGTCGAGTCCTTGAAAAACTTCCCGCGTCAGGCGCTGCATGCGCGTTTCCTGGAGCTGGATCATCCGACGACCGGTAAACGCATGAGCTGGGAATCTCCGCTGCCTGACGATTTTGTCTGGTTGTTGACGCTGCTTAAGCAAGACCGCGAGGCGTTCATCGGATGAGCGCGTTCCTGATCCCTGACTGGCCTGCGCCGGCAGGCATCAGGGCCTGCGTAACCACCCGTGCGGGCGGCGTCAGTCAGGCGCCGTTCGACAGCTTCAATCTTGGCGATCATGTCGACGACGATCCGCATGCCGTTGCTCTGAATCGCCAGCACCTGACCCGCACCTGTCGCGTACAGCCCGCCTGGCTTAGCCAGGTCCACGGGGTTGTGGTTGCGCCTGCCGATCCCTCGCAGATCGTTGAGGCGGATGCCAGTTGGACTTCAACGCCGGGCATTGCGTGCACGGTTATGACGGCCGACTGCCTGCCTGCCCTGTTCTGCAACCGTGCGGGTACGCGCGTGGCTGCAGCGCATGCAGGCTGGCGCGGGCTGGCAGCCGGGGTGCTTGAAGCTGCGGCACGTAGCCTTCATGTTGAGCCTCAGGACATAGTGGTCTGGCTTGGTCCGGCCATTGGCCCCAAGGCATTTGAGGTCGGTGGCGAGGTGCGTGATGTTTTTATTAACGACATGCCCCAAGCCGCCTCGGCGTTCGTGCCAAGCACTCATCCCGGTCGCTATATGGCTGATATCTATGAGCTGGCGCGCCTGCGTCTGGCGCGTTGCGGTATTGATGCCGTGTACGGCGGCGGGTTTTGCACGGTGACCGACCCGCGTTTCTTTTCCTACCGCCGCAGCCCGCGTACGGGTCGCTTCGCTTCACTGGTCTGGATCGAAACACCGTCCAGCTGATCTGTGTCATTTGTCATACGCTTGAAACTCCCAGAATTGCCCGCATCTACTAAGGTATCTGGCAGGTTTCTTCATTCAGGAGTTTCCATCCCTCCGGCCTGCTCATAAGGAAGGTGACGAATGCGTATAGATAGATTAACCAGCAAGTTGCAATTGGCATTGTCCGATGCTCAGTCATTGGCTGTCGGCCATGATCATCCGGCGATTGAGCCAGCGCACTTGATGCAGGCATTGCTGGAGCAGCAGGGCGGCTCGATCAAGCCATTGCTGATGCAAGTCGGTTTCGATGTAAACAGCCTGCGTAAAGAGCTGACCAAAGAGCTCGATCAACTGCCAAAAATTCAGAATCCGACCGGCGACGTCAACATGTCGCAGGATTTGGCGCGTCTGTTGAATCAGGCGGACCGTCTGGCGCAACAAAAAGGCGATCAGTACATCACCAGCGAAGTCGTATTGCTGGCCGCCATGGACGAAAACAGCAAGTTGGGCAAGTTGTTGCTGGGGCAGGGCGTTAGCAAAAAAGCGCTTGAAAACGCCATCAATAATTTGCGCGGCGGTGAAGCCGTCAATGACCCCAATGCTGAAGAGTCCCGTCAGGCGTTAGACAAATACACCATTGACCTGACCAAGCGCGCCGAAGAAGGCAAGCTCGATCCGGTGATTGGTCGTGACGATGAAATTCGCCGCACCATTCAAGTGCTGCAACGCCGGACCAAAAACAACCCGGTGTTGATCGGCGAGCCTGGTGTGGGTAAAACCGCGATTGCCGAAGGTCTGGCTCAGCGCATCATTAACGGCGAAGTGCCTGATGGCCTTAAAGGCAAACGTCTGTTGTCGCTGGATATCGGTGCTCTGATTGCAGGTGCCAAGTTCCGGGGTGAATTCGAGGAGCGCCTGAAAGCGCTGCTGAACGAGCTGTCTAAACAGGAAGGTCAAATCATCCTGTTCATTGACGAACTGCATGTCATGGTCGGCGCCGGTAAAGGCGAAGGAGCCATGGATGCGGGCAATATGCTCAAGCCAGCGTTGGCGCGGGGCGAGTTGCATTGCGTGGGTGCAACCACGCTCAACGAGTACCGTCAGTACATTGAAAAGGATGCTGCCCTTGAGCGCCGCTTCCAGAAAGTACTGGTCGACGAGCCAAGCGAAGAAGACACCATCGCGATCCTGCGGGGCTTGAAAGAGCGTTATGAAGTGCACCACAAAGTCGCGATTACGGACGGTGCCATTATTGCAGCGGCCAAGCTGAGCCATCGCTACATCACGGATCGGCAGTTGCCTGACAAAGCGATTGACCTGATTGACGAAGCTGCCAGCCGCATTCGCATGGAAATCGACTCCAAGCCTGAAGTGCTGGACCGTCTGGAGCGCCGCCTGATTCAGTTAAAGGTTGAAGCGCAGGCGCTGAAGAAAGAAGAAGACGAGGCTGCGAAAAAACGGCTCGAAAAATTGCAGGAAGAAATTGAGCGCCACGAGCGTGAATATTCTGACCTCGAAGAAATCTGGACTTCGGAAAAAGCCGAAGTGCAGGGCTCTGCCCAGATCCAGCAAAAGATCGAGCAAGCCCGCCAGGAACTCGAAGTGGCACGTCGCAGCGGTAATCTCAACCGCATGGCCGAGTTGCAGTACGGGATCATCCCGGATCTGGAACGCAGCCTGCAAATGGTTGATGAGCACAGCAAGACTGAGAACCAGTTGTTGCGCAGCAAGGTGACTGAGGAAGAGATCGCTGAAGTTGTGTCGAAATGGACCGGTATTCCTGTGTCCAAAATGCTCGAAGGGGAGCGCGACAAGTTGATGAAGATGGAAAGCTTGCTGCACGAGCGCGTGATTGGTCAGGACGAGGCCGTGGTGGCCGTGTCCAATGCCGTGCGTCGCTCACGTGCTGGCTTAAGTGATCCGAATCGCCCAAGCGGCTCGTTTATGTTCCTTGGCCCAACCGGTGTGGGTAAAACCGAGTTGTGCAAGGCGTTGGCCGAGTTCCTCTTTGATACTGAAGAGGCGATGGTGCGAATCGACATGTCCGAGTTCATGGAGAAACATTCCGTGGCTCGACTGATCGGTGCTCCACCAGGCTATGTGGGTTATGAAGAAGGTGGCTATCTGACCGAGGCCGTACGGCGTAAGCCTTACTCGGTGATCCTGCTGGATGAGGTTGAGAAGGCTCACCCGGACGTCTTCAACGTGTTGCTGCAAGTGCTTGAAGATGGCCGGTTGACTGACAGCCACGGTCGCACGGTTGACTTCCGCAATACCGTGATCGTGATGACCTCCAACCTGGGCTCTGCACAGATCCAGGAGTTGGTGGGCGATCGTGAGGCGCAACGTGCGGCAGTGATGGATGCGGTGAGTACTCACTTCCGTCCGGAGTTTGTGAACCGGATCGACGAAGTGGTGATCTTCGAGCCTCTGGCCCGTGATCAGATCGCTGGCATTGCCGAGATCCAGTTGGGTCGCCTGCGCAGCCGTCTGGCTGAACGCGACCTGAGCCTGGAGCTGAGCCAGGAGGCTCTGGATAAGTTGATTGCGGTTGGTTACGACCCTGTGTATGGCGCGCGTCCTCTGAAACGTGCAATCCAGCGCTGGATCGAAAACCCGCTGGCACAACTGATTCTCTCGGGTCAGTTCCTGCCGGGAACCACCGTGGTTGCCAGCGTCAAAGACGACGAAATCGTCTTTGCATAAGGCCTGTTATCGGTGCTTTGAAAGGGGCCTCGCAGTGCGAGGCCCCTTTTTTTGGTTTTTTTTACATAGGGTGTTGATCTGTAAGGAAAACGCGAGTAAAGTGCGCCCCGCAGTCAGTCACCCGCAACGACAACTTGGCCCAAACCAAGGCGTCGGTTAGAAGAGCTAAATCATTGTCTTCTAACGAAAAAAAAGGGTTGACAAGGGTTTTAAAGGTTGTAAAATGGCCCGCCTCAGAGACGACAACGCAGAGATGCGCTGAATTCAACGAGAATTGCAAAGAGTTACAAAGTAGTATTGCAACACCGTTGTAGATTGAAATATGTAGTTCCGCGATAGCTCAGTTGGTAGAGCAAATGACTGTTAATCATTGGGTCCCTGGTTCGAGTCCAGGTCGTGGAGCCATTTTCAAGCCGGGGTATAGCGCAGTCCGGTAGCGCGCCTGCTTTGGGAGCAGGATGTCAGGAGTTCGAATCCCCTTACCCCGACCATTTTTGGGTCGTTAGCTCAGTTGGTAGAGCAGTTGGCTTTTAACCAATTGGTCGTAGGTTCGAATCCCACACGACCCACCATTTTTGGCTCCAGTTCGCTGGGGTTAGATCTTAAGATCAGAGGCCAAAAGCGCTGATCGCAGAAGGCGCCTCTTTGAAGGTGCCTTTTTTTTACCGGGGTATAGCGCAGTCCGGTAGCGCGCCTGCTTTGGGAGCAGGATGTCAGGAGTTCGAATCCCCTTACCCCGACCATTTTCTGCCCGGCAGTAATGGGTGTAGAAAATAAGGTGCTAATGCCAGTTGCATTAGCTGCCATGAAAAAAGCGTCCTTAGGGACGCTTTTTTTTTGCTCATGAATTTATCGTGATGCCGTGTCGGTGCTCTGTAACTGTGACAAACCCTGGGCACCCCGGGCCGATCAGGTTTTAGCGGCTTTGTCGTCGGCATCCTGCAAATCCTGCAAAGCTGCCGAATATTGATCTGCCTCGGCCTTCGGCACCATCTGCCATGAGGGTTTGCGCAGGGCATAGAAGACAAACGGCGGGGCGCCTGCCACGATCAATCCCAGCAACAAAATCCCTGCGTATTCAAAAAACGGCATGCTGCTGAAGTTATTCGGTGGAATAAAACCGAAGATCAAGGCCACGCACGTTGAAAACAACCCCAGGTAGCACCAGCCATGCAGCCCCTTGAGCACGTAACCACGTTTAACAGTGGGCTGGGTTTTGCGTAGCTTCATGGCGGACATAAACATGAATACGTAAATGATCAGGTACATCAATGCCGCCATGGCGCTGATCATCCAGAACGCATCGGATACGTTGTCGATGAAGATGTAAATCGTCGAAAGCAACGTGACGATAATGGCCTGTAAATACAAAATGTTTTTTTGCACGCCTTTGCTGTTCACTTTTTGCATCACCGGTGGAAGCATTCCCGCCTTACCCACAAACAGCAGGCCGGTGGAGGGTCCGGCCGTCCACGCGAGTACGCCGCCCAATGCGCCAATGATCAGCAAAATGGCCATGATAGGCGTGGCCCAAGGCATGTTGAACCCTTCGAAGAAGGCTGCGTATGCCTGAATAACGCCCGCAGTCAGGCTCGTCGAATCCGCCGGCACGACCAATGAAATCGCCACAGTCGGCGGGATGAACACCAGCAGAATCATAAAAAAGGCTAGCAGAATGGCGCGTGGCATTTCTTTTTGCGGGTTACGCAATTCGCGCGCGTGAATGGCGTTCATTTCGATACCGGCAAAGGCCAGGAAGTTACTCACAATCAACACCAGGCCAGTGATGGCGCCGGTGAATTCACGCCACAAATCCGGATGCAGATTGTGCGCGCCGGTTTTGACGGTGGAGTGTGTGTCGAAGATGGCCGGAATCAATGCATCCCAGGTCAGAGGTGCAGCCGATTTGTGCCCCAGCACCAGCCAGGCCACGCCCAGCAGAACCAGTAAAGCGGCGGGCAGGGCCGTACCCAGAAGCATGAACCACGACGTCAGCTTGGACAGGGTTGTCAGCCCGTTAAGGGCAACAAACGTCGACAACCAATACAGAACAATGATGACCGCAGCCGTGAACACCCCGCTCTTGGCCAGTTCAGGGTTGATCAGGTAGGCCATGGTACTGGCACCGAACCCAAGCACAATCGGGTACCAGACCACCACTTGTATCCACATGAACCACATGATGAAAAAGCCGGGGCGGTCGCCGTAAGCTTGCCTGACCCAGCCATAGATGCCTCCGTTCCAGCCGGTTCCCAGTTCAGAGGCGACCAGTGAGACCGGGATGAAAAACAGCAGCGCCGGGATGACATAGAGAAAAATTGAACCCAGGCCGTAAACCGCCATGCTTGGCAATGAGCGGATACTGGCAACAGCCGCAACCATCATGAAACAGATGGTTAACCATGACATGTAAGTTTTAGCTTTACTGGTGGTAGCCATATTGCCTCCCTTCTTGCGCGTCAGTGCAGCAGGCTCAAATTGAGCGTGCGGCTAAGGTGTTCAGCAGCCAGTTGGCCACGAACGCTGTTGCCCGCAACATCCAGCGGCGGGGCAAATGCTGCAATCGCGCAGACCCCCGGAACCACCGCGAGAATCCCGCCGCCAACCCCGCTTTTGCCAGGTAGCCCCACCTTGTAATACCAGTCGCCCGTCGTGTCATAGAGGCCATTCATGGTCATTTCAGCCAGAATGGGCGCCACGGTTTTGGCAGCGATCACCTGCTTGTACGTCACGGGGTTGACCCCGCCATTGGCCAGTGTTGCTCCCATCGTGACCAAGTCATGGCAGGTGATCGCAACCGAGCACTGGCGGGTATACACATCGCACACCTCCATCGGGTCGGCATACATATAGCCGTAGCTTTGAAGCAGCCAGGCAATGCCGCGATTGTGCTGATTGGTCGAGGCTTCAGAGGCGTACACCTCTTCATTGACGACCAGATCGCGTCCGGCAAAAGCGTTGTACGTGGAGTGAATTTGCGTCCAGCGCTGGGTCGAATTCTCGGCCTTGAGCAGGCTGACCGTTGCCATGGCCCCGGCGTTGACGAAGGGATTGAGCGGTCGTCCTTTGTGCAGCTCTAGTGCCACAACAGAGTTGAAAGGTTCGCCGGTCGGATCGCAGCCAATTTTGCTGCGCAAGGATTGCGGCCCGATGTCATCCAGTACATGGGCGAGGGTAAACACCTTTGAAATCGACTCGATGGCAAAGGCGTAATCGGTGTCGCCGACCTCGGCATGGGTGCCGTCACAAAACATGATGCTGATGCCGAACAGATTGGCAGGGACAGACGCCAGGTACGGAATGTAACTGGCGTTTTTTCCGTGGTGATTGCTGGCAAAACGTTGATGGGCTTCGTGCAGTGCGTGGGTCACTGATCCGTCAACCGTGAGAGGTTGTGTTTTCATTGCGCTCGCTCCGTGCGTACGTTGAGTCGCCGGGAACTATAGGACGGAATTTCCGGACATGCCCGCAGGCAGGGCAAAGTCAAAATGCTTGTCTATGCTCTTAGCCCAACGCTGAGCCAGTGAAGAGGAGGTCGGCCAGCCAAGGTCCATTATTCAAGGAGAGCTCCCATGGCGCTGCACCGCATCAAACGTCATACCGGCACTGATCCTGTCTTTGGTTCTTCGGCATTGGCTCATGCCGCGGCTACCAAACGTTTTCCCGACGCCGAGCAGGCTGCGCGTGAGGTTTATCAGCTTGTGCACGACGAGCTGTATCTGGACGGCAACGCCCGCCAAAACCTCGCGACGTTCTGCCAGACCTGGGAAGAGGATGAAGTGCACAAGCTCATGGACCTGTCTATCGACAAGAACATGATCGACAAGGACGAATACCCTCAATCCGCCGAACTCGAAAGCCGCTGCATTCACATGCTGGCGGATCTGTGGCATTCGCCGTCGGCTGCAACCACCATCGGTACGTCGACAGTCGGTTCCAGCGAGGCCTGCATGTTGGGCGGGCTGGCAGCATTGTGGCGTTGGCGGGCCGCTCGCAAAGCAGCGGGCAAACAGGCCACGACACCGAATATGGTCTGCGGGCCGGTGCAAGTGTGCTGGCACAAATTTGCGCGTTACTGGGATGTTGAAATCCGCGAGGTGCCCATGTCGGACGGGCAATGGTTCATGACGCCAGAGGACATGCTCGAGCGCGTCGATGAAAACACCATTGTTGTGGTGCCGACCTTTGGTCAAACCTTTACCGGCCTGTATGAAACCGTGAAGCCGTTGTCCGATGCGCTGGACGATCTGGAAAAGCGCAAGGGCCTGAACGTTGCCCTTCATGTAGACGGCGCCAGTGGCGCCATGCTTGCGCCGTTTTGCGCGCCGGATATTGAGTGGGATTTTCGTTTGTCGCGGGTGAAATCCATCAGCACTTCCGGGCACAAGTTCGGGCTCGCGCCCTTGGGGGCGGGGTGGGTCGTGTGGCGGGATGTGCAGGATCTTCCGGAAGGGCTGATATTCCACGTGAATTATCTTGGGGGCGATATGCCGACTTTCGCCCTTAATTTTTCCCGCCCGGCCGGGCAGATCATCGCCCAGTACTACAACTTTTTACGCCTGGGCCGTGAAGGGTATGAACGCATTCACTCGGCGTGTTACGAAACGGCGCAATTTTTGGCCCGTGAACTGGTGAAAATCGGGCCGTTTGAAATGCTCTATAACGGCGACCCTCAATTGGGCATCCCGGCGCTGACCTGGCGATTAAAACCCGGCGTTGAAACCCATTTCTCGCTTTACGATCTGGCAGACCGTTTGCGGGTGAGGGGCTGGCTTGTACCGGCGTACAGCCTTCCGGCCAACGTTGAAAACGTCGTTGTACAACGGATTCTGGTGCGTCAGGGGCTGTCGATCGACATGGCTAAATTGCTGTTGGCGGACTTTGAGCGGGACATCAAGTTCTTTGACGAGCATGCGCCACACGGTTTCAAAGGCCGTGAAGCTGAAGCGGGGAATCACGCAGGACGCTGATTTGTCCGAACTGCCGCAGGCTGCGAGTCTTACCCGCGCAGCCTGCGGTTATTGCACACAAATTTAAAGCCGGATTAGTGCAGTTTCAGACGCGGTTCAGTGCCGCGTCCGATCCGACTGCCCAGTATCAGCATCAACGTTCGGAACGTGCCGTAGAGCGCCATTTGGTGCATACGGTACAACGAGATATAGAACATCCGCGCCAGCCAGCCCTCCAGCATGACTGTGCCCATCAGGCTGCCCATCAAGTTACCCACAGCCGAGAAACTCGACAGCGAGATCAGCGAACCGTAATCGCGGTAGTGGTAATCGGGCAGGTCAGATTTGCCTTCAAGGCGCATTTTTAGCGATTTGGCCAGCAGCGATGCCTGTTGATGAGCCGCTTGCGCGCGAGGCGGCACCATCCGGTCAGTGCCCGGTTGCGGGCAGGCTGCGCAGTCACCGAAAGCAAAGATATTGTCATCGCGGGTGGTTTGCAGGGTTGGGCGCACGACCAGTTGATTGATACGGTTTGTCTCCAGCCCCGCAATGTCCTGCAAGAAGCCTGGTGCACGAATGCCCGCGGCCCACACCTTCAAGCTTGCAGGAATCACCTGGCCTTCTTTGGTGATCAGGCTATCAGCGGTCACTTCGCTCACGGCCGAATTAGTCAGGACAGTAACGCCCAGTTTTTCCAGGGTTTTATGCACAGGCCCGCCGATGCGCTCGGGCAGCGCCGGCAGTACGCGTGGCCCTGCCTCGATCACAGTGATGTGCATGTTTTCCGGCTTGATACGGTCCAGACCATACGCCGCCAGCTCATGGGCCGCATTGTGCAGCTCGGCCGCCAACTCAACACCCGTTGCCCCCGCACCCACGATGGCCACGCTGATGTTTTCAATGGTGTCTGTTTGCCCGGCGTGCGCACGCAGGTAATGGTTCAGCAATTGCTGGTGGAATTTTTCGGCTTGTTTGCGCGTGTCCAAAAACAGGCAATGCTCGGCTGCGCCTTTAGTGCCGAAGTCGTTGGTGGTGCTGCCGACTGCGATCACCAGGGTGTCATAGCTAAGCTCGCGGGCAGGCACCAGTTCTTCGCCTTTTTCGTCGAGGGTTGCCGACAATGAGATCTTTTTCAGCTCACGGTCCAGACCACTCATACGGCCTAGCTGGAACTCGAAGTGGTTCCATTTGGCTTGGGCGACGTAGTTGAGTTCGTCTTCGGAGGAGTTCAACGAACCGGCCGCTACTTCATGCAGCAGCGGTTTCCAGATATGGGTCAGGTTGGCATCGACCAGCGTCACGCTGGCTTTACCGCGTTTACCCAGGGTTTTGCCCAGGCGGGTCGCCAACTCCAGGCCGCCGGCGCCGCCGCCGACAATCACAATACGATGGGACATAGGTATCACTCACAAGGCTTGAAAAAAAATTCTGTGCCTGAGTCCCGTGGGCGAGCGCAATGCAGCTCATAGCGCCAGGTAACTCAGGAGGCGGCTCAAAAAGCCCAGACCGATCACCACAATCAGCACCACCCCAAGGAGCATCCACGGCCTGAAGGGCCGGCGCTCAA
Organism: Pseudomonas sp. WS 5078; assembly: GCF_012985745.1. Lineage (NCBI taxonomy): Bacteria > Pseudomonadati > Pseudomonadota > Gammaproteobacteria > Pseudomonadales > Pseudomonadaceae > Pseudomonas > Pseudomonas sp. WS 5078. Next base: position 225,781 of record NZ_JAAQWX010000006.1, read on the forward strand.
CCTGGTGTTGTGGCAGTTGCAGGTACTCTTCGACACGCTGTTGGTCATCTGGTTTCAGGCGACTGGACATAGAGTTTGCCTCGTCAGATAGACGTTGCGGAATGTGTAAAAGCTACAGCAGAGCGTTAACCGGGATGAAATGAAGCATAGCCGTTGGGGCCCAAAGGCTCGACCCGCAGTTCGTCGTCTAGACGAATGATCCCGCTTTCTATAACCCTTGCGGTAATGCCCCCATGACCGCGTACCGCCTGGAATGTGCCAGCACCGAGCCGCAGCTCTAGCCGTGCACACGGCTGGCACCAACCGGTGGTCTCGAAGATCGCGCGCCCGATGCGGAAGCGTCGGCCTTTGAGGCTGAACAGATTGATCCCGCTGACCACGATATTGCGCCGCAAATCCTGAGGTAAAACGGGGTTTTCGGCGGGGCGCCCCAGCAAGGCGTTGATCACCGCCAAGTGTTCCCACTGAATCAAGGTAACTTGCCGCGCATTGCGCGCACCGGGCCGGGCATGATCGCCGGTCAGTCCGGCTTCGCGACGCGCTTCCACTGCATCGAGTACCACCAGGTCGGCGCGAGATTGCGGGCGCACGCCAATCCAGCGTACGCGCCCGGTTTGCGGTACTTCAGCAATCAACGCCTGCAAAGGACTCACAGGCTGATCCCGACATCGAAAATAATGCTGCGTCCCAAATTGCTGCGCAGAAAGTCCGGAGCGTGCGGCTGTGCAAACAACACCCTGGCAAACGTCGGGCCTACCAGCGACAGTGAGCGCCAGCCCATACGCAGGTACTCGGTAGGCGGCGGAAAGTGGCTATTGAGATCCAGTACTTCGCGCTTGAGGCTGGAAAACGCAATGATGTCCAACTGCCCCAGATCAATGTCGCGCTCACGGTAATTGGTGGCTTTTTTATGCAGTGTCGGCCCCAGCCGTTGCAGCAGTTTGCTGGCCGGAATGCGTTTAGGGCGAGCTTCACGGCGCACGAGCTGGCTCAGGGAGTAGGCATTGCGCCGCCGCTGCAACTCGTCGCGCCATTCATCACTGAGGCGTCGTCCTTCGTCGAGCACAAAAAAAACCTCAAACCGCGCATCGCGAAACAGCACGTCAGGCGGTTCTTGATCGGGCTGTGTGAAATCCTGCGTGTGGTAGCTGATGTTCAAGCCTTGCAGCAGGCGCTGGCAAACCCAACGCTCACGCTCCCACTTGCGGGCATTGGACAAAAAGGCATTGGCTTGCTCAGCCTGAATGGTTAACAGGCGTAAATAATCAGAGTCGTCCATAGGCGCAGCTTAGCCTCGAAACAGGTGTGACTGGAAGTGCGGGTGTAGACTGAGCCGCATGACAAACACGGGCATCTGGCAGGGAGGGTGGAGCGGTGTGCTTGAGCAAGGTTAAGTGGGGGGTGCACGCATGATTGCGGCCGAGGTTTTATCCACGCCAACGATGGTGATGGGCTGGTTGCTTTACGTGCCTGTCGTGCTTTGGGCAGTCCTGCGGGCGCCGTGGGTCGAATTGTTTGCCGACACGCGGCGCCAGCATTTGCTGTTTGGTACGGTGTTCGCGCTATTTTTACTGTGGCTGGTTCGCCGCGACTTTGACACCGGCGTTTCATATCACTTCATCGGCCTGACAGTCGTCACTTTGCTACTGGATTGGCCGCTTGCCATTATCGGTGCGCTCATGGCACAAGTGGGGTTGGTGCTCCTGGGGCGACAGGATTTGGCCGCCATGGGCGTCAATGGCGTGCTGTTGATTCTATTGCCGATTGCCGTCACCGAGGCCTGCGCGCACCTGGTCGAGCGTGCGCAACCGCGCAATCCGTTTGTGTACATTTTTTGCTCAGGTTTTTTCGCAGCAGCACTGGCGGCCTTGCTGTGTCTGCTGGCGGGGCTAGGCGTGCTATGGCTGGATGGCCTGTTTGTCATGCCGCAATGGCTGGAGGATTTTATCGGTTACCTATGGCTGATCATCTTCCCCGAGGCCTTTATCAACGGGATGCTGGTGACGGCGCTGGTGGTGTTTTGCCCGGAGTGGCTGGAAACCTTCAACCGCACTCGCTACCTCGCGGCACCGTGGAAGGATGACGAACCCAAAAATTAACGTGTTGCCGCGAGGCCGCGAGCGTGTCGATTGAACAGCTCGCAGCCTGGCGCAGCGGCTACGCGGGGGGATGAATCAATGAATACGCGGCGCCAGCTCTTCTGAAAACATATCCTCTTCTGCATCCGGGCTGACCGGAATTTTGTGTTCTTCACTGGCCCATGCGCCCAGGTCGATGAGTTTGCAACGGTCCGAGCAGAAAGGCCGGAACGCACTGGCAGCGGTCCATTCCACGGCAGTGCCGCACGTCGGGCAGTCTACGGTCATTGGTTTGGTCATGATTGGCCTCCACGCAAAGTTAAATAGTAGTGATGCAAGCGCTCGACTTCAGTCTGTAACGCCTTCAAATCGTTGTCGTTGACCAGGACATCATGGGCATGGCGCAGGCGTTCTTCACGGCTGGCCTGTGCCTTGAGAATGGCCCGGACTTGCTCTTCGCTGGTGTTGTCGCGCAACAAGGTTCGCTGAATTTGCAGTGCTTGGGGAGCATCAATGACCAGCACGCGCTGGGTGGTCGCGTACTGCCCGGATTCGACCAGTAATGGCGATACCAAGATCGCATAGGGTGATGTCGCCTGAGCCAGGTTCTGAGCGATCTCATCGCGGATCAACGGGTGAAGCAAAGCCTCCAGCCACAGCCGCTGCTGTGGGTCGGCAAAGATCAATTTGCGCAAGGCGCCGCGATCAAGATGCCCGTCGGCTTGCAACACGTCGGCACCAAAGTGCTCTGCGATTTTATCCAGCGCCGGGCGGCCCGGTTCGACCACCCAGCGCGCGGCATGGTCGGCATCCACGACATGAATGCCCAGCGCAGCAAAGTGATCGGCTGCCGCGCTTTTGCCGCTGCCGATACCGCCGGTCAGGCCCAGAATCCAGGGTTTGGAAGATGCGGTATTCATTTCAGGTCGCAAGTTGCCAATAGAAAGCGGTCATTTGACCACCCCAGAGCAATGCAATCCACCCGGCGATGGCCAGATAGGGGGCAAACGGGATGGCCGTTGCGCGATGAGCGCGGCGCATCAGCAGCAAACTCACACCTACCAGAGCCCCGCCCAGCGATGACAGCAGGATCGTTAACGGCAACACCGATACGCCACCCCAGGCTCCAAACAGTGCCAATAGCTTGAAATCTCCGTGACCCATGCCGTCCTTGCCGGTGATTAATTTGAACAACCAGAACACCGACCATAGGCTCAGGTAACCCAAGGCTGCCCCCCAAACGGCCTGCGACAGGCTGGTGAACAGCTCGAAGCTGTTGAGCAGCAGGCCCAGCCACAGCAACGGCAATACCAGCACATCGGGCACGATTTGATGGCGGGCGTCGATCAGGCAAATGGCAATCAGGCCCCAGCTCAGCAACAGCACCCAGCCAGCCTGGGGGCTTAAGCCAAAATGCCAGGCCACAAAGCCGGACACGAGGCCGCAAGCCAGTTCGGTCAGGGGGTAGCGAGGGCTGATGGCGGTTTTGCACTGCGAGCACTTGCCGCGCAGGAGTGCATAACTGAGCAGCGGGATGTTCTCCCAGGGACGCAAGCGGTGTTGGCATTCTGGGCAATGAGAGGCGGGCAGCCACAGGTTGTACGTCGTTTTACTGTTCGCGGCGGGAAGCTCTAGCACTTCACGTGCCTGAGCCTGCCAGTCCTGTTCCAGCATTTTTGGCAAGCGCCAGACCAGTACGTTCAGGAAACTGCCGACCAACAGGCCCAACAACAAGGCGCACCCGATAAACGCAGCGGGGTGGACGCTCAAAAAATCGATCATGCTCAAATCACTTGGCCCAGTTTGAAAATCGGTAAATACATGGCAATGACCAGACCGCCTACCACAATCCCCAGTACTACCATGATTGCGGGCTCCATCAGCGTTGTCAGGTTATCGACGAGGTTGTCGACCTCGCTCTCATAATAGGTGGCTACGTGATTGAGCATGCTGTCCAATGTGCCTGACTCTTCGCCAATGGCTGTCATCTGAATCGCCATGCCCGGGAATACGCCACTGCTAGCCATGGCAACATGGATCTGCGTGCCCGTGGCGACGTGTTGCTTGAGCCGTAGCACGGCTTCTTTCAGCACGCTGTTGCCGGTCGCGCCTGCGACTGAATCCAGCGCTTCGAGCAGTGGCACACCGGCCGCCAGGGTGGTGGAAAGGGTGCGGGCAAAACGTGCAATCGCTGACAGTTGTAACAACTGCCCGGTGACAGGGACTTTCAGCAGCAGGGCGTCCAGGCGATGGCGCAGGGTGGCTGAGGTGCTGTAGCGATGATGGATGATGGCCGCAGCGCATGCGGTGCCCAGTAAAAGCCAAAGCCCGTGGCGTTGCAATGCCTCTGACAAGCCAATGACCCACAACGTAAACACGGGCAGTTGCGCGTTGAACGAAGCAAACACACCCTGAAACTGCGGCACCACTTTTATCAACAGAATGCCGCTGACCAGCACTGCCACCAGCAATACGGCGATGGGGTATGTCATGGCTTTTTTGATTTTCTTTTTTAAGACTTCGGACTTTTCTTTGTAGGTCGCGATACGTTGCAGCATCACATCCAGCGCACCTGCTTGCTCCCCGGCCTCCACCAGATTGCAGAACAGTGTGTCGAAGTGATTCGGTTTTTTACGCAGCGCCGCGGTGAGGCTGTTTCCGGCAGCGATGTCCTGTGTCAATTCGATGATCAGCTGGCGCATGGCGAACTGCTCGAACCCTTTGCCAATCACCTCCAACGCTTGCAAAAGAGGGACGCCCGACTGGATCAACGTCGCCAGTTGGCGACTGAACAGGGTGATGTCTGACGCACTGACCGACCTGCCGGAGCGACTGCGCGAGGTACGTTGTCGCCTAATGGTGCGCACACTGATCCCTTGGCGCCGCAGTTGGGCGCGAAGCTCGGCGTGCCCTTTGGCATTGAGTTCCCCGGTGTGAGTGGCGCCGTTGGCATCCTTGCCTTCCCATCGATATCTATACGTGTCGGCCATGATTTCGTCCTTGAGCATAGGCGCGTTCAGTTGCGCCGTGCGTGTCAAAGACTAGACAGCGCCAGAGGCGCGACTTGAGCCAGTGCATGTCCAAAGGTGTCAAACGCTGTTGTTCAGAAGCTTCTGACAACGATCCTTGGTAGCCTGTGCGCACTTTTTTTGGCGGCCCGGCGCTGACAGCGCATTCGATCGCCGGGCCGCGTCTTAATGTTTTGGAGGCCGCACATGAAACAACAAAAGGGCATTACCTTGATTGAGCTGATGATCGTGGTAGCGATCATCGGTCTGATCGCGTCTTTCGCATTGCCTGCTTATAACGACCACACCATGAAAGCGCGCTTTGCTGAAGTGAACACGCTCGGCAACAGCTACAAAACTGCCGTTGCGTTGTGCTTCAGTGAAACCAATGATCTGGCCCAGTGTGATGCGGGTACCCATGGCATTCCCGGCCCCGCAGATGCGACAGACAACCTTGCCGCCGGTATGACCGTAATAGATGGTGTGATCACCATGACCGGCACCCAGGCGGCTGGCGGCTGGACCAGCGTCATGGTTCCGGCCTTGAGTGGTGCTGGCAATGCGCTGGTCTGGACCCAAAGCGGCACGTGTTTGACCAGCGGTGCCTGCAAATAGCCACGAATTGCCCGTTTTCATTGGCAGTGATAGTTTTGCTGCCATCGCCGGTGTAGCTCAGTCGGTAGAGCAGCGCACTCGTAACGCGAAGGTCGCAGGTTCGATTCCTGTCTCCGGCACCATTTAATAAAACGCCCTGTTTTAGCAGGGCGTTTTTTATGGGGGCACGTTTGCCCGTGATGGCCGCCAGGGGCGACCTGATCGGCGGTCAACATTGACGTCCGAAAATGGCGAGATTCACCAAAAGGCCGGTGCTATTGTGCGGGCCATGAACACACACGACTCGCCCGACACCTCGCTTACTCCTTCCACCGCAGCCTGCGAAATCGCTCGGTTGAGTCGCGATGCGCGGTTTGACGGCGTGTTTTTTACGGCCGTGCTTACCACGCGTATCTACTGCCGTCCCGTGTGCCCGGCTCGTGCCCCCAAAGCCGAGAACGTTGTGTATTACGCCAGCGCCGCTGCTGCCCAGGCTCAAGGTTTTCGCCCTTGTTTGCGCTGCCGTCCCGAGCTGGCGCCGGGCAATCTGTTGTGGTTGCACGGCGAACATTTGGTGACGCGTGCCCTGACGCTGATCAACGAAGGTTTTTTAGCCGAACACTCGCTGGAGGCGTTAGCCGAGCGCCTGAGTGTGGGGGCGCGGCAGCTGCGGCGCTTGTTCGTGAAATACCTGGGGGCGCCGCCCGTTGCGGTGCATGCTACCCAACGGCTGTTGTTTGCCAAACAACTGCTGACCGAAACGGCATTGTCGATCACTGACGTCGCCCTGGCCTCGGGATTTGGCAGCGTGCGGCGTTTCAATTCAGCGTTTGCCGAGGCCAACCATGCCGAGCCTCGTGCGTTCAGGCGCAGCCCTGCCATTCAGGCTGACGCGCCCATGGTGTTGCGTCTTGGCTATCGGCCGCCGTACGACTTCAAAGCTGTGCTGGGTTTCCTGTTCAATCGCGCGGTGCCCGGTATCGAGTATGTGGACGCCCAGCGTTATCAGCGGGTATTTGGCCCACCGCAATCGCCTGGCTGGCTGCGGGTCAGCGCCGCGCCGGCAGGGCAACATGCCTTGCGCCTTGAGTTGTACAACGTCGCACCCGCTCACTTGCTCAACGTGGTGACACGCATTCGGCGAATGTTTGATCTGGATGCTGACCCTCAGGCAATTGCTCAAACCCTCGGCGCCAGCCCGCAACTCGCTCCGCTGATCGAGCGCTATCCGGGCCTGCGCTTGCCTGGCGGCTGGGACGGCTTCGAAGTGGCCGTGCGGGCAGTGTTGGGGCAGCAAGTGAGCGTGGCAGCCGCGCGCACTTTGGCCACTCGCATCGTGCAACGGTTTGGAACGCCGATTGAAATGCAGGGCGCAACGGGGCTCAATCGCCTGTTTCCCGCCCCAGAGCAACTGGCCGACGCCAACCTGGACCAAATGGGCATCACACAGGCGCGTATTAATACGATCCGGGGGATTGCCCGCGCGCTAGTGGAGGGGCGTGTGACGTTTGTCGTTGAGCAGCCGCTGGAAACTTTCATCAGTCAGTGGGTGCAACTGCCGGGCATTGGCGAATGGACGGCGCATTACATTGCCATGCGCGTGCTCAAACACCCGGATGCGTTTCCTGCAGCTGATCTGATTCTGCGCCGTCAGGCTAACCCTGACGGCGCTCCATTGAGTACACGAGCCCTGCAATTGCAGGCCGAAAGCTGGCGCCCATGGCGAGCTTATTCAGTGATGTATTTATGGCGCGCAGCCACCGATTCGGCTGCGGCCCGGAGGGTTCAACCATGACGCTGATTTACTACGCGCAAATGCCGTCGCCCATTGGTCCGCTGTTTTTAGTGGCTGACGATGAAGGCCTGCGAGAAGTGCGCTTCGCCTCTGAGCGCCGGGCGCATTCTCCGGAGCAAGGCTGGCTGCATTCGCCGCAAAAGCTGGCGGAAGTGCGTCGACAGTTGGAGGCGTATTTTGCAGGCGAACGCCATACCTTTGATTTGCCGCTCACGCCGCAAGGTACGCCGTTTCAGCAGATGGTGTGGCAGGCGCTCACCACCATCCCTTTTGCCATGACCACCAGTTACGGCCGCTTATCGCAGCAGATCCAGCGTCCCACCGCCTCGCGGGCGGTGGGCGCAGCCAATGGCCGCAACCCGATTCCGATTATCATCCCGTGTCACCGTGTGATCGGCAGTAACGGCAAATTGACGGGTTTCGCCGGCGGGCTCGCGGCCAAGCAGTGGTTGCTGGAGCATGAGCTGGCGCATCAGCCTTTCGCTTTGACCTGATACGCCACAGCCGCTGGCGCCTTACAAACTCAAACGCATCGACAGGTCGACCGCTTTGACATCCTTGGTCATGGCGCCAATCGAAATGTAGTCCACACCCGTTTGGGCAATGGGCAGCAACGTGCTTTCATTGATCCCGCCGCTGGCTTCAAGCTTGGCTTTGCCCGCGTTCAGGCGCACGGCCTCGCGCATGTCATCCAGGCTCAACTCGTCGAGCATGATGATGTCAGCGCCCGCGGCCAGCGCTTCTCTGAGTTCGCCCAGGCTCTCGACCTCGATCTCCACCGGTTTGCCGGGCGCGATTTTGTGCGCGGCGTCGATGGCCTGACTGATGCCACCGCAGGCAGCGATGTGGTTTTCTTTGATCAGGAACGCGTCGTACAGACCGATACGATGGTTATGACAGCCGCCGCAGGTCACGGCGTATTTTTGCGCCAGGCGTAAACCCGGCAGGGTTTTGCGGGTGTCGAGCAGTTTGACCTGTGTCTCGGCCACATGGTCGGCCAGCTGGCGGGCGTGGGTCGCGACACCCGACAGCATCTGCAGGAAGTTCAACGCACTGCGCTCGCCACTGAGCAGAGAGCGGGCCGGGCCTTCGAGGTGAAACAGCACTTGATTGGGGCTGACGCGTTCGCGATCGCCCACTTGCCAGTGCACGGCAACACGAGGATCCAGTTGACGGAACACGGCGTCCACCCACGCGGTGCCACTGATCACGGCGGCATCGCGGGTGATGATCGTGGCTTTGGCCAGGCGTTCTGCCGGAATCAACCGCGCAGTGATGTCGCCGCTTCCAATGTCTTCGGCAAGCGCACGGCGTACGTTGGCTTCGATCTCGGCGGTGAGATCGGCCAGATGTAAATTCGGCATAACGAACTCCACAAACAAAGTGCGTCGATTATAGGGCCATGCCGCGAGCGAACCCAAGGCGCCGCGCTGCACTGCGGGTAAAAGGTTGTGACTGTGCGGTTTTTGGCATTAAGAAATTTTTTTTGTCCGTTTGGTAAATGATTTGCCAAGTCAGGTAGCACAAGGCGCGTCTTTTGCAAGATAATCGGCGCCTTGTAATTGGCGTCATAGCTTTGACAGGCCATTAAGTCCTAATTTCTGATATTCCGGCGAGCGCGTTATGGGCTGGCCGGTTTCTGTTTGCGAGCGTCAAAAGTGGCTTTGTCCCTTGCACGCCACGCAAGCGACACATCGTTCCAGGAGGCTTGGATGCATCATGACGGGAAAGTGGGAGCTGCCCACAAGGCGACGGCTGAACAGGCGACTCATTCGCCGCTGGCTCGCCTGCCTGTCATTTTGCTGCAGGTCCATGACAAGGCCGCTCAGCAGCTCAAAAATGGCCTGCAAGTGCTGTTCGACAACACCGATGAAGCCCTGTTTGCCATGGCTGACAACGCCCGGAGTGATGCCGAACAAAGCCTTTTTTTTGAAGCCATGCGCGATGTCAGGCTCAAGCGCAAACACATCGAACGTGGCTTCCTTGACCGTTTTTTTGACGCGTTTATTCGCCTGACCCAGCCCGATGTCAGTGAGTGCACCCTGCATGGCGCCGCGCCCGTCGAGGGGACCTTCTCTCTATTGTCCAATGACCTTGAGCGCACGCAGGTCATTAATGCGATGGTGGCGCAGGTCATGACACGTGACCAAATGGCCCTTTGCCAATTGACCCAGCGCCTTGCAACCCTCTGCACCATGTCGCTGGATGAGCACAGCAATCCGTTGGGCCCGGCCATGCTGTGTGAGTACTTTTTGCAAGCCGAGCGTGAGCAGGGCATGGACCTCAAGGTCAAGCTGATCATGTTGCAACTGTTCGAAACCTACTTGCTTAGCCACACCGGCCAACTGTATGCCGACGCCAATCAACTGCTGATTGCCACGGGTGTTCTGCCTTCTCTGTCTGACAACGATGCCTGTTGCGGGGCCAAGTCCCAGGACACACCGCCGCCCGCGCACGTGCAAGAAGCGCAGAGTCTGGTCGGGCTTCTGTTTGAGTACATCGCTCAGGATCGAAATGTTTCACCGGCGCTGAAAAGTCAGATTGCTTTGTTGCAGGAGCCGTTGCGCAAGATTGCGCAGCGGGATCAGAACTTTTTCAGCTGCGACACCCATGCGGCCCGGCGATTGTTGAATGTCATCGCCGCAGCGGCCATTGGTTGGGACGTGCGTACCGATGAGCACAGCGATCCGCTGTTCCGTCAGATTGAACACGTCGTTCAACAACTCGCGTCATATTCGGGAGATAACCCCGCGCTGCTGGACTCGTTGCTGCACGAGTTTTTGGTCTTTACGCAGGCCGAGCGTGGCCGAATTGAACTGTTGGAGCAGCGCACGCGCGATGCTGAACACGCGCGTCTGAAAACACCTGATAAAACGTGCGATAAAGCACTCGCCACCTCTCAAACCATCGATGAGCAAGACCATCTGGGCCTGCTATTGGTCAGCCAGTTGCGGTTGGGGACGTGGATCGAATTGCAGGAAAACGAAGAGTTTCGCCTGCGTTGCAAGCTGATTGCCATTCTGGAGCCGGGGGGTAAACATATTTTCGTTAACCGCACCGGCTTGAAAGTCCTGGAACAAAGCCGCACCGATTTGATCGCTCAACTGCGCAGCGGCAAGGTCTTGCTCCTGGATGACCGCTTGCTCTTCGACCGCGCGCTGGAATCGGTGATCGGCAGCTTGCACCAGCGCCACGCGCAATAGCCCCTGCGACACTGACGCCACAGATAGCTGCCAATTGGAGCGCGCATCGCGGCATACTGCGCCTTTGGTTTTTCAACGCACAAGGAGCGTTTATGCAGCTGGACCCCGCGAGCGGTTGGTGCGATGGCGTGCACCGTTGCCCGTCGCCCAACTTCAATGAGCGCCCTGGTGGTGAAGTCTCCCTGTTGGTGATCCACAACATCAGCTTGCCCCCGGGGCAGTTTGCGACGGGCAAGGTCCAGGCGTTTTTTCAGAACCGACTGGACGTTACAGAGCATCCGTACTTTGAAAGTATCAAGGCGTTACGCGTCAGCGCGCATTTTTTGATTGAACGCGACGGCCAGATCACGCAGTTTGTGTCGTGCCTGGACCGCGCCTGGCATGCGGGTATTTCCAGCTTTGAAGGGCGTGAGGCGTGCAATGACTTTTCGCTGGGCATCGAACTTGAAGGCACGGACGACCAACCTTTCACCGATGCGCAGTATCAGGCACTGATTGCCTTGACCCGGCAACTGCAACAGCATTACCCGCAGATTACCCCTCAACGAATATGTGGCCACAGTGACGTGGCGCCGGGACGCAAGACGGATCCGGGACCTTGCTTTGATTGGGTGCGTTTTCGCCGTGAGCTGCCGAACACAGGAGAGAAACAATGAGTTTTGTGGTGCTACTGCTGGCGATCCTGATCGAAAAATTTTCGGCCTTGCGTCAGCGTCTTCAGCGCGACAGCGGCTGGGTTCGAGAGCTTAACAAGCTTGAAGCTTCGGCCCGTCTGGCCAGCCGGCCGTGGTGGGTATTGGTCATTCTTATCCTGCTGCCAGTCATTCTGCTCGGCCTGCTGCTGGTGGTACTGGATCCTGTGGCGTATGGCTTGCTGGCCTTGCCGGTGCATGTGCTGGTGTTGGTGTTCAGCCTGGGCCGCGGGGATGTGCTGGCAGGGCTCGGGCCGTTCCGCGATGCGTGGCGCCGGGGTGATTTGCAAGCGGCCGCCCATGTGGCCCAGCGCGACATTGGCGTTTGCGCCGACACGGGCGAGCAATTGTTGGAGAACGTCCAGGGGCATCTGCTGTGGCAGGCCTATCAAAGTTTTTTTGCCGTGATTTTCTGGTACTTCCTGCTGGGCCCGGTGGCTGCGTTGAGTTATCGCTTGCTGGCACTGGCGGTTGAGCATGGCAAAAACCCGGAATTGGTTGAGCGCGCCCAGCAACTGCGGCATGCCTTCGACTGGCTACCGGTACGCCTGCTGGCGGCGAGCTTTGCACTGGTGGGCAACTTTGCCGCGGTCAGCCGCGTGATGCTGCATGAGCTGTTGAGCTGGGAAATCAGCGCGGCCCAATTGATCGACAAAGCCGGGTGCGCTGCGGCAGAAATTCCGCCACCGCAGACCGGGCCGGAGGGCGTTTCCAGCCTGGATGCTTTGTGGGAGTTATTGCTGCGCTCGGCGTTGCTCTGGTATGCCGGTTTTGCTGTGTGGACGCTGTTGCTCTGAATGAATGTGCCTCGACGCACTCTGTTACAGGAGTGCGTTTACCATTCAAACACTGAGCACGCATTGGCCGTACTGGCTTCGGCCAGTCGCTGCGCGCTGATGTTCATCACCCCGGCCAGCGCTTCACAAATGGCGGGCAGGTGTTCTGGGCTGTTGCGCTGGTTGGCGAACATGACCGGCGCCATGTCGGGCGAGTCGGTTTCCAGCACGACAGCGTCCAGCGGCAAGTCAGCCAGTACCCTGCGCAACCGCAGGGCCTGCGGCCATGTAGCGGCGCCACCCAAGCCCAGTTTGAAACCCAGCTTGATGTATTCGCGCGCTTCCTCGCGGCTGCCCGCAAAGGCATGAATAATCCCGCCGCGTTGCAACTTGACGCGTTTGAGGGTGGCAATGACGTGCGCGTGGCTGCGGCGCACGTGCAATAACGCCGGGAGCCGGAAGTCAGCCGCCAGTTCCAGTTGGGCTTCAAACAATGACTGCTGACGTTCGCGGTCCAGCGCCGGCAGGAAGTAGTCGAGGCCGATTTCGCCCACCGCACACACTTGTCGCTGCCCGGCCAGCCGGCTTAGCCATTGCCCGAGTTCAGTGATGTGCTCGGGGCGATGGGCATCGAGATACACCGGGTGTAGCCCGAATGCGGCATACAACTGGCTGTCGGTTTGCACCAGATCCCACACCCGCTGCCAATTACACTGATCAACCCCCAGCACCACCATGCGCTCGACACCCAGCGCGCGACTGCGCGCCAGCAGTGGCGTGCGGTCGGCATCGAACGCCGGGAAGTCGAGGTGCGTGTGTGTGTCGATCAGTTGCATGCTCAGGCCTGATGGATACGCTGCTTGAATCGACGCGCGATGGCATGAATGCCGGGCGCGTAATGCTGTTCTTCGATGGCTGCCAGGGCGAGGTTGAGCGCGGTTTCGGCAATCACTTGATGCTGTTGACCCATGGCGTTGACCGGCAACGGCAGGAAGTCCAGCAATTGCGTGTCACCAAAGGTCGCCAGGCGCGCAGGGGCCTTGTGTTCCGGGTGATCGAGCAAGGCGTCAAACATGCCTTGCAGCAGCACGTAGGATGTCGTTACCAACGCGTCGGGGAAATGCCCCAGACGGGCCAGCAACTCATCAATGATGCGTCGGCCGCATTCGCGGCTGAAGGCCGTCCCGTGCTCAATCAGCACGTCACCCTCAAACCCTTGCAGCGCTTGTTTGAATCCAGCCGCACGGGCCTGGCTAACGCTCAGCTCGGGGCGTGCACCGATCAGCGCGATCTGGCGCGGCATCGGCTGCAACAGGCTGCGGGTCAGGGCCATGCTGGCTTCGCGGTCATCGCTGATGACCGAGCAAAAGCGGTCCGATGGCAATGTCCGGTCGATCGCAATGATCGGCATACCCAGATCCTGTAGCTGACGGTAGCTGTCGTCTTCTTCAGGCAAGCAACTGGCCACAAACAGCGCATCGCAACGGCGCGCACGGAACAGCTTGAGCAACTGGCGCTCACTGTCGGGCGCGTCGTCAGAGCTGGCGATCAGCAATTGATAGCCCCGGGCCCGGGCGCCTTGTTCAAGTTGCTTGGCAATGCGCGCGTAACTCGGGTTTTCGAGGTCGGGCAGGATGAAACCCAGGGTTCTGCTGTGACGACTGCGCAATCCCGCGGCTTGCGGGTTGGGCGTAAAGCCATGTTCTTCCACCACGGCGCGCACCCGTTCCACGGTCGTGCTGCTGATGCGTTGCTGTTCAGCCTTGCCATTGATGACATAGCTGGCGGTGGTCACGGAAACACCTGCCAGTTGAGCGATATCGCTGAGCTTCACGCCGATAATTCCTTATTTTTTGTAGTACATGCCGACATTCTGGCCAATCCTACCCGATAAAGGCAGCCGACCATCGTCTGCCTTATCGCTACTGTATTTTTTTGACGCATCGTCCGCATGACGCTGATCAATGCGACAGGTTGGGCTTCAAGCGCGGACGATTATGCAGTAACGTGCCGCACATTCATGATTAAACGTTTCAGCAAGCCTGTTTAAACGACGTAAGCCCAGGCTGATGTGCTTGCCACACATCCAGTGACACACTTGGGGGCGAGCGGCCTAAGCTGACTTAATTCAAAACAATACCGGGCACCACGGAGTGCCAGGAAAGGAGAACGCATGCTCGAGCTCACCATAGAGCAGATATCCATGGGCCAGACGGCTGTGGATAAGTCTGCGGCGTTGCAATTACTCGCCGATAAGCTGGTCGCTGATGGCTTGGTGGCCGAAGGCTATCTGGACGGTTTGCGAGCGCGTGAAGCTCAGGGTTCCACTTTTCTGGGTCAGGGGATTGCCATTCCCCATGGCACACCTGAAACCCGCGACCTGGTGTTCACCACCGGTGTGCGCTTGTTGCAGTTCCCCGAAGGCGTGGACTGGGGCGACGGGCAAATGGTGTATTTGGCCATCGGCATTGCCGCCAAGTCCGACGAGCACCTGCGTTTGCTGCAATTGTTGACCCGTGCCTTGGGCGAAACCGATCTGGGCGAAGCCTTGAGGCGCGCCAGTTCGGCCGAAGCCCTGCTCAAGCTGCTGCAAGGGGCGCCGCAGGAGTTGGCGCTCGACGCGCAAATGATTGGCTTGGGCGTCTCGGCTGACGACTTTGAAGAGTTGGTCTGGCGCGGCGCCCGTTTACTGCGACAGGCTGAATGCGTCGATAACGGCTTTGCGGCCGTGTTGCAGCAAGTTGAAGCACTGCCGCTGGGTGATGGCCTGTGGTGGCTGCACAGTGAACAAATGGTCAAGCGCCCGGGGCTGGCCTTCGTCACGCCCGATAAACCGATTCGCTACCTTGGCCAGCCACTGAGCGGGCTGTTCTGCCTCGCCAGCCTTGGGGAGGCGCACCAGGCGTTGCTGGAGAGGCTGTGCGCCCTGTTGATCGAGGGGCGTGGTCACGAATTGGGCAGTGCCACCAGCCGCCGTGCGGTGCTTGAAGTGTTGGGCGGTGAATTGCCCGCTGACTGGCCGAGTGCGCGCATCACGCTGGCGAATGCACATGGGCTGCATGCGCGCCCGGCGAAAGTGCTCGCGCAGTTGGCCAAACGTTTTGAGGGCGAGATTCGCGTCAGCATCGTGGGTGGCCAAGAATCGCCTGTGTCGGCCAAAAGTTTAAGCAAGCTGTTGAGTCTGGGTGCCCGTCGTGGCCAGGTGCTGGAGTTTGTGGCTGAACCGGGCATTGCCAGCGACGCGCTGCCTGCGATATTGGCGGCCATTGAAGAAGGGCTGGGCGAAGAAGTCGAACCCTTGCCAGCCATAAACGACGTACCCGCCCCCGTGGCGGACGTGGCGGTAGTCATCACCGCCCCGGCGCCCGGCAGTGTGATCAACGCCATCCCGGCCGCGCCCGGCATTGCCATCGGGCCTGCGCACATTCATGTGCTGCCACTCCTTGATTACCCGTTGCGCGGCGAATCCTCCGTGGTTGAACGCGAGCGGTTACAACACGCGCTGACCGAGGTGCGTCAGGACATCGAAGGGCTGATTCAACGCAGCCCGTCCAAAGCCATCCGCGAGATTTTCATTACCCATCAGGAAATGCTCGACGACCCCGAGCTCACGGATGACGTCGACAACCGCCTCAAGCAAGGCGAAAGCGCGGAAGCGGCGTGGATGTCGGTGATTGAAGCGGCGGCGCGTCAGCAAGAAGCGCTGCAAGATGCCTTGCTGGCCGAACGTGCAGCTGACTTACGCGACATTGGGCGCCGCGTGCTGGCGCAGTTGTGTGGGATCGAAACCCCACCCGAACCCGATCAGCCCTACGTATTGGTGATGGATGAAGTCGGCCCTTCTGACGTGGCGCGGCTTGACCCGGCGCGGGTGGCGGGCATTCTGACTGCGCGCGGTGGCGCGACGGCCCACAGTGCCATCGTTGCCCGTGCCCTCGGTATCCCGGCGCTGGTCGGCGCAGGTGAAGCTGTGTTGCTGCTGGCGTCGGGCACGCACCTGTTGATCGATGGTCAGCGTGGACGTCTGCATGTCGCACCTGACGCCGAGACCCTGCACCGCGCAACGCAGGAGCGTGACAGCCGCGATCAGCGTTTGCAGGCCGCCAGCGCGTTGCGTCATGAACCTGCCGTGACCCGTGACGGGCACCCGGTGGAAGTGTTTGCCAATATCGGTGAAAGCAAAGGTGTGGCCAGTGCCGTCGAGCAGGGCGCTGAAGGCATCGGTCTGCTGCGCACCGAGCTGATTTTCATGGCCCACTCCCAGGCCCCGGATGAAGCCACTCAGGAAGCTGAATACCGCCGGGTGCTCGATGGCCTTAACGGTCGCCCGCTGGTGGTGCGTACGCTGGACGTGGGTGGCGATAAACCGCTGCCGTACTGGCCGATTGATAAGGAAGAAAACCCGTTTTTGGGCGTGCGCGGCATTCGTCTCACCTTGCAGCGCCCGCACGTGATGGAAAGCCAGTTGCGCGCCCTGTTGCGCTCGGCCGACAACCGCCCGCTGCGCATCATGTTCCCGATGGTCGGCAGCGTGGCCGAATGGCGTGCTGCCCGCGACATGACCGAGCGCTTGCGTCAGGAAATCCCGGTCGCCGACCTGCAACTGGGGATCATGATCGAAGTACCGTCTGCCGCATTGCTGGCGCCGGTGCTGGCCAAAGAAGTGGATTTCTTCAGCGTCGGCACCAACGACCTGACGCAATACACGCTGGCCATCGACCGCGGCCACCCGACCTTGTCGGCTCAGGCCGACGGTTTGCACCCGGCCGTGTTGCAACTGATCGACATCACCGTGCGTGCCGCCCATGCCCATGGCAAGTGGGTGGGGGTGTGCGGCGAATTGGCGGCCGATCCGCTGGCTGTTCCTGTGCTGGTCGGGCTGGGTGTCGATGAGCTGAGCGTGTCGGCGCGCAGCATTCCCGAGGTCAAGGCACGCGTGCGTGAACTGAGCATGGACCGTCTCAAAACCCTGGCTGGCGATGCGTTGGCCGTGGGCAGCCCGGAGGAAGTACGTCAATTGGTGGAAGCGCTCTGATGGCCAAGATTCTGACCCTTACCCTCAACCCGGCACTGGACTTGACGGTGCGCGTGTCGCACTTGCAGCCCGGTGACGTCAATCGCAGCCAGGCGATGCTGACCCACGCGGCCGGCAAAGGCGTCAACGTGGCGCAGGTGTTGGCTGATTTGGGCCACAAACTCACCGTGAGCGGTTTTCTGGGTGAAGACAATCAACAAGCCTTCAACGCGCTGTTCGCCCGTCGCGGTTTTGTCGATGCCTTTATTCGCGTGCCCGGTGAAACCCGCAGCAATATCAAACTGGCCGAAGACGATGGCCGTGTCACCGACATCAACGGGCCGGGCCCGCAGGTCAGTGAGGCGGCGCAGCAAGCCTTGATCGACAAGCTCGACCAGATTGCCGCCAGTCATGACGCCGTCGTGGTGGCGGGCAGTTTGCCGCGGGGCATCAGCCCGCAGTGGCTGTATCAGATGCTATTACGGCTCAAGGCCCTGGGCTTGAAAGTGATTCTGGACACCAGTGGGCAAGCCCTCAAGCAAGGTTTGAACGCGGGCCCGTGGTTGATCAAACCCAACACCGAGGAACTGAGCGATGCGCTGGGCGCCGATATCAGCAGCCTGGCGTCGCAAGTCGCTGCGGCCACCCGCCTGCAAGCGCAGGGCGTCGAGCACGTGGTGATTTCACAAGGGGCTGAGGGCGTGAATTGGTTCAGCCATGGTCCGGCCTGGCAGGCCTTGCCGCCCAAGGTCAGCGTCGCCAGTACCGTAGGCGCCGGTGACTCGCTGCTGGCCGGCATGCTGCACGGTTTGCTCAGCGGCCATTCCCCTGAACAGACCCTGCGTACCGCCACGGCGATTGCAGCGATGGCGGTGACTCAGATCGGTTTTGGTATCAGCGATATGGCGCAACTGGCGACGCTCGAGCGTGATGTCTGCGTGCATCCCCTGACAGAAGAACAAGAGGCAAACTCATGAAATTAGCCATTGTGACGGGCTGCCCCAACGGCATGGTGACCAGCGTGCTGTGCGCCCGATTGCTGGACGCCGCGGCGCAGCGCCAGGGATGGAGCACCAGTGTCGAGGTGCATGACCCCAAGCACCCGGAACGCCAATTGTCGGCAGCAACCATCGACGAGGCCGAGTGGATTCTGGTGGTCAGCAGTACACCGCTGGACATGCAACGTTTTATCGGCAAACGCGTATTCCAGAGCACCCCGGCCCATGCTTTGCAAGATGTAGAAGGCATCCTGCGTCGGGGCGTTGAAGAGGCGCAGGTCTACACCGCAACCGATGCCGTCGAGAAGGACGCAGCACCTGCTCCTGCCCCCAAAATCGTCGCCGTGACAGCGTGCCCCACCGGTGTGGCGCACACCTTCATGGCCGCTGAAGCCTTGCAGCAAGCGGCCAAACGACTGGGCTATGACCTGCTCGTCGAGACCCAGGGCTCGGTAGGGGCCAGAAACCCCCTCAGTGCTCAGGCCATCCGTGATGCCGACGTCGTCTTGCTGGCTGCGGATATTGAGGTGCCGACCGAGCGTTTCGCGGGCAAAAAGATCTACCGCTGCGGCACAGGCATTGCGCTTAAACAATCGGAAGCCACGCTGAAAAAAGCCTTGAGCGAGGCGCGTCAGGAAAGCGCGGCGACGGACGCTACGGCGCCTGTCAAAGCCGAGAAGGCCGGGGTCTACAAGCACTTGCTCACAGGCGTGTCGTTCATGCTGCCGATGGTCGTGGCGGGTGGTTTGCTGATCGCCCTGTCATTCGTGTTCGGTATCACAGCGTACAAAGAACCCGGCACATTGGCCGCCGCCTTGATGCAAATTGGCGGTGATGCGGCATTCAAGCTGATGGTGCCGCTGCTGGCGGGTTACATCGCCTACTCGATTGCCGACCGTCCTGGCCTGGCGCCGGGCATGATTGGTGGCTTACTGGCCAGCACCTTGGGGGCAGGTTTTATTGGCGGAATCATTGCCGGATTCATAGCCGGTTACTGTGCGAAAGCGATCAACCGCTACGCGCGCCTGCCGCAAAGCCTGGAGGCGTTGAAACCGATTCTGATCATCCCGTTATTCGCCAGCCTGTTCACCGGGCTGGTGATGATCTACGTGGTGGGCAAGCCGGTGGCGGGCATGCTCGAAGGCTTGACCCACTTCCTCGACAGCATGGGCACCACCAACGCGATCCTGCTGGGCGTGTTGCTGGGCGGCATGATGTGTGTCGACCTAGGCGGCCCGATCAACAAAGCGGCGTACGCGTTTTCTGTCGGGCTGTTGGCATCACAAAGTTACGCACCAATGGCCGCCACCATGGCGGCGGGGATGGTGCCACCGATTGGTTTGGGCATCGCAACCCTGATCGCCCGTCGCAAGTTTGCCCAGACCGAACGTGAAGCGGGCAAAGCGGCGATGGTGCTGGGGATGTGTTTCATCTCGGAAGGTGCGATCCCGTTTGCGGCCAAAGACCCGCTGCGCGTGATCCCGGCGAGCGTGTTGGGTGGCGCGTTGACAGGCGCGTTGTCGATGTACTTCGGTTGCAAGTTGATGGCCCCGCATGGCGGGCTGTTTGTGATGTTGATCCCCAATGCCATCAACCACGCGTTGTTGTACTTGCTGGCTATTGTGGCGGGCAGTGCGCTGACAGCGGTGGTCTACGCCGTGATAAAACGGCCGGAGGCGGTGGACATGGCGTTGGAAACGGCTTCTACCTGATTCATCATTACGCCGAGAATAAAAAGCCCCTGCCTTATTTAATAAGCAGGGGCTTTTTATTGTGCCTGCCGAGGGCACAGTGGCGGTGCCTAATACGAGGGTAAACGCGGGTGTAGTTTTATAAATTAACCGGTCTTTACGGTTTATTTTATTAACGAAACTTGGGTTGATTCTTATGAAGAACTATAACAATTCGAAAAAACTGTTCAGGCGTATTATTTCAGCATCGCTGGGTGTGTTGTTTTCTACTTTCATGATGTTCAGCGCGACGGCTTCGGCGGCTGCATTGTGCGAGGGTAGATGGGTGTTAGTGGGTGGCATACCCTGCGATATGTTGCCCATTGGCGGGGGAAGTGTGACCTGTTTGTTTTTCGGCAAAGATATTAACGCAAATGGCACTATTGAAGGCCACTCGGCAGATGTGTGCATGCTTTTAGATGCCGATAATCGCCAGCGCAGTGTTCCTTGTGTTGACGCGTGCAACTACACCAATAATTGCGAACACAAATACTGCATGAATACGGACGCTATTAAGGATGCCCGTAAAGAAGCCGGGTTGCATCTAAAGAAAACAGAATAAACAGCATGACGTGACACGTTATTCTGAATACCCCTCAGCCGGTGTTAAGGCTGAGGGGTATTGATCAGTAAACGTCTCTCTTATAACGACCCTGTTCTATCAGACGTTCCAATGCTTCTGCTCCTACGATGTCGATCAATGCCTGATCAACCCCCGCCGCCATGCCTTGCAGACTGCCGCAGATGTAAATGGCAGCCCCTTCAGCGAGCCAGCGCCGGACCTCGTCAGCCGCTTCGCGGACACGGTCTTGCACGTAGACCTTGTGGGCCTGATCCCGGGAGAACGCCAAACTCAGTCGCTCCAAATCCCCGTTGGCCAGCCAGCCTTGCAGCTCTTCGCGGCAGTAGAAATCGTGAGCCACATTGCGCTCTCCGAAGAACAGCCAGTTGCGCTGTTCGCCCTCGGCAATGCGCGCCTTGAGCAGGCTGCGCAAACCGGCCAGACCAGTGCCGTTGCCGATCAATATCAGCGGGCAAGGATCTGCAGGCAGGTGGAAGCCACTGTTAGTTCGCAGGCGCAGGTTGATGCTCGCCCCGACAGGCGCGTGTTCTGTCAGCCAACCGGAACCAATCCCCAGACTTCCATCGGCATGCCGCTCCTGACGCACGATGAGTTGCAGCAAACCATCCTCCGGGATCGAGGCGATGGAGTATTCGCGCATGTTCAACGGGATCAGTGCATCGACCAGCGCTTGTGCATGCATGCCGACCAGATGCCCGCGATGTGTCGGTAGTTGGCGGCTTGCGAGTGCCTGAGCCAGTGTTTCGGTCAAACCTTCCAGTTGTACCGGGCTGTCAGGGTTGAGCCCCAAACCTTCGAGAAAGTGTTCAACAGCCCACAGGCAGTGACGCGGCATGACTTCGACCAGATCGCCCGCTTGCCAGCTACCCGTGACGTCTGGGGCGCTCAACCCCAGCAGGTACACGCTGGAACCGTTGCTGCCGGGGTTGAGCAAGTCGCGCTGTTCAAGGGTCCAGTTGTGGTAGCGGGGCGCTTGCCATTGAGTGCCGGGGGCTCCTCCCGTCAGTTGGCTGAGGTGCTGTTGCCAGTGATGCAGCGCCACGGGGTCGCCGCTGTCGACCTGCACCGGGCTGAACAATGCCTGCGCGCCACGCTCGCTCAGCCACTGCTGAATGCGTGTCGCAAACCCGCAAAAGTGCGGGTATTGGCGATCACCCAAGGCCAGCACTGAATAGTGGAGCGTACTCAGGCTCAAAGGCTGGCCCAGCAATTTGCGTTCAAAGCCCCGGGCGCTGTCCGGCGCTTCGCCGTCGCCAAAGGTACTGACCACAAACAGCGCGTTTTTTGCGTGCTGCAAGTCCTCCCCGCTAAGCGCCGCCAACGGTTGCACCCGGACTGGCATGCCGGCCGCCTGTAATTGACCCGCCGTTTGCCACGCCAGTTGCTCGGCAAAGCCGCTTTGGCTGGCAAAGCCGATCAACCATGAAGAGGCATCGTTGCTGACGTCTGCCAGCCCATTACGTGCTACTCGGGCCTGACGCTTTTTACGACGTCGATCCAGATACAGCAACCAGCCGGTGATAAAAAACAGCGGCATGCTCAGGCTGGCCACGGTAACCAGAATACGTCCGGGAAGGCCCCAGTAACTGCCTACGTGCAGCGCGTAGATGCTGGTGAGCAATTGCGCCTTGTAGCTTTTATCGTCGTAGCGATCGTGCTTTTTGATCACGCCTGTCGCCGGGTCCAACACGATCTGGTTGAAAGCACGCTCGTGGGGCGAGTCTGTTCGCAGGTAAAACACGGTTGCAGGCTGCCCGGCTGCAGGGGGCATGCGCACGTTGTATGTGCTCAGTTCAGGGCCGGCGGCTTTCTGGATGCTGGCCCAGATTGCATCGTAATCGGCCACGGGTGCCGGGCCGGCTGGGCCGGGCTTGCCGCGGCCGCCTTTGCGGTGTTCGCCCTGGGGGGAATCAGAAAACAGCGTTTGCAGGCCCTTGTTGTACCACTCGTAGGACCATGACAAACCGGTCAACGCGGCCAGCAGATAGAAAACCATGCACCAGGTGCCTGCTACAGCGTGCAAATCCCAGTTGAAACTGCGGCCTTTCTTTGCCCAATCGAGCGTCAACCATGCGCGCCAGTTCAGCGCTTGGCGCGGCCAACGCAGGTACAGCCCGGAGAGACAGAAGAAAATCAGCATCAGGGTGCAGGCGCCGGTGATTTGCCGCCCGGTTTGGCCCATGGCCAGAAAACGGTGCAGTTGCAGCATCAGGCCGAAGAAATCCTGGCCTGTGACCTCGCCCAGATAGTTGGCTGTGTAAGGGTCGACATACCGCATCTGACCCCGGCGCTCGCCCGGCGGCGGGGTGAAAAACACGCGCGCAGCGCTGTCACTGTCGACACCGACCCACAGCATCGCGACCTGTTTGCCCTCAGTGGCTTCGACCTTACGCACCAGCTCCGCAGGTGGCAGTACGCCGCTGTCGAGTTTCTCGACGCTGAGTACAGACGGGTTGAGCGCGTTCAGCAGTTCGTCCTGAAACGACACAACGGCACCGGTAATGCCCATCAGGGCCAGCACCAGACCGGCGGTTATCCCGAAAAACCAGTGCAGCTGAAACAGTGTTTTCTTGAACACGACTACCGCCTTGCTTGCTCAATGGAATACGTGTTTACGTCATGCGCGCAAATGGCGCGAGCTTTCGCACAAAAGCCCCGGCCATTGGATGGGCGGGGCTTGGTTTAACTCAATGTGCGTTTAGAAATGGAAGCTGGTGGTCAACAAGGCTGTACGGCCTGCTGCCTGGCTGGCGAAGTGCGCCGCGTAGGCTTTGTCGTAGTACGTCTTGTCGGTCAGGTTTTGGACGTTCAGTTGCAGGTCGATGTTTTTGGTCAGCTTATAACTGGCCATGGCGTCGTAGCGGGTGTAAGACGGGACATACACCGTATTGGCCGTGTCGCCGTACACTTCGTCCACATAGAACGCGCCACCACCAATCGTGAGCTTGGGCGTCACGTCATACGTAGTCCAAAGGCTAAAGCTGTTTTTCGGCGTGTTAGGCATTTCATTGCCTTTGTCCGAGAGCGCTGCGGTGTTGATGCTACCGTTACGGTTGCCCTTTTGGCCCGGATCAACCAGCTCGCTCTTCAAGTAGCTGTAGCCTGCGAAGACTTGCCATTTGTCAGTGATTTTTCCGCTGGCCGACAGCTCAACGCCGTCAACCCGTGATTTACCGGCATTTTCATAGGTGAATGAATCAGCCAAGACGCGCGTGTTCTTCTTTTCGGTACGGAACACAGCTGCCGTCAACGACAGGCGATCCTGGAAAACATCCCACTTGGTGCCTAATTCGTAGTTAACGGTTTCTTCAGGTTTCAAGTCGCTGGTGATGTTGCTGCCCGGTGTAACCAGCGCGTTACCCTCAACACCTTCTCCGACTATGCCGCCGGGTGGCGTAGCAGACGTAGCGTAGGAAAGGTACACACTGCCGTTATCCAGTGGCTTCCAGACCAGTCCGGTCTGCCAGTTGAAAAAGTGGCTGTCGTTCTCGGCTTTAGTGCGGCCAGTTGCGGCATTGGTGTTCGCAGTCGTGCTGAATGAGTCATAGCGAAGACCCGCGTTCAACAGCCATTTCGGATCGAGTTCGATGGTATCGAAGATATACGCCGCTTTGGTCACACCGACCGTATTGGTGCCGTAGTAGTTGCGGGCTTCAGTACCCGTCCAGACATCATTCGGATTCGGGTTAGACAGTGAGGTGCATTCCCCGCCGCTGTTGCCGACTTTGTTCGGCGTGCAATCAGGATTTTTATTAGGCGTCACGGTGTAGCTGCTGACGCGGGTTTCTTCACGGGTGAATTCAACGCCCGTGGAATACGTGTTTTTGAAGCCCATGAACTGGAAGTTACCAAACAGGTCTGTCTGGTTAGTCGTGGTTTCGGTCGTCGAAACACGGGTGTTGGCGCGACGCCACACAGTGCCGTATTGATTGACGTTGTGCTGGCTGTCGTCAGGCTGCGTCAGGATGTAGTCCTGGCCTGTATTGCCATGACGGAACGTGTTTTTCAGGGTCATCGAATCGCTGAAGTCATGTTCGAACGAGAGGGTGCTGATATCGACACGGGTCTTGCGGAAATCACGGTCCTTCAACCCATAAAAGTTGTTGCTGTGCCCGCCGTCGTCCGGCTTGTCATGACCATGTACAGCTGTCTTGGAGCTGTTGCTGTAACCATAAGGAATCCCCGAGTCAGGCAAGTCATTGCTTTCCAGATGGTAATAGCTGAGGTTCAGGCGGTTTTCTGTACCGAGACCGAACGTCAGGGAAGGGGCTACACCCCAACGGTCGTAGTTCACGGAGTCACGGCCTGCAACGTTTTGCTCATGACTCATCAGGTTGAGTCGGAACGCAGCCGTATCAAGGAACTGACGGTTAACATCGACTGTGTAACGGCGGGTCTGGTCCGAGCCATACGTAAAGCCACCGTTGAGAAAGTCGCCCATTTTAGGGGTCTTGCTCACCATGTTAAGGCTGCCGCCTGCAGACCCGCGACCACCAAAAGAAGAGTTTGGTCCTTTGCTGACTTCAATCGACTCAATGTCAAAGATTTCACGGGTCTGGCCGCCCGCGTCACGTACGCCATCAAGGTACATGTCGGCTTGCGCATCAAAGCCACGAATGAAAGGACGATCACCCTGAGGGTTGCCACCTTCACCGGCACCAAATGTCACACCCGGGACGGTGCGCAAGGCGTCTTGCAGTGAAGTTGCAGCTGTATCTTGCAACACTTGTTGAGGGATCACAGTAACTGAGCGCGGGGTGTCTACCAGAGGCGCCGTGTATTTCTGAGAGCTGGCGTTTTGAGTCTGATACGACTTCTCTTGCTGCTCCCCGCTCACGGTGGTCGCGCCCAGCGAAATACTGTTGCCCTGTGCTTTGCTTTCAGTGCTTTCAGCCGCCTGTGCCATGTGCGCAGCGGAGGTTGCGGTGATTGCGACACCGATGGCCGAAGCCAGCAAACGCGGTGAGCTGACGGGTATTTTTGTAGTAAGGCGCGACATGTGAAGATCCCTTCCCCCAGAATTTGAGCCGCGAAATATAGTGCAAACAATTCTGTGTATCAATTGAGATCAATTACTATTAGCGCAAAACTTACAATCTTTACAGTTTTTCTTTACGGTTTTTTTCACACTCGTTCGTCTAAGGGGGTTGATCAGGGTTTTACACGATCAATAAGAATCAATACCATTGCCATCCCTTTGTTATCAGGTATTGCGCCATGCTCCTGCATATTCCCGGCTTGTTTACCCGTGAAGAAGTTGCGCGCATTCGCGAAGCACTGGAGCAGGCGGACTGGGCGGACGGCAAAATCACGGCCGGGTATCAATCCGCCAAAGCCAAGCACAACCTGCAGTTGCCGGAAGGCCATCCGCTCGCCAAAGAAATTGGCGCGGCCATGATCGACCGGCTATGGCAAAACCCGCAGTTCATGTCAGCCGCCTTGCCGCACAAAGTATTTCCGCCGTTGCTCAACTGTTACACCGCGGGCGGCAGCTTCGACTTTCATATCGATAACGCCGTGCGCCAACCCAAGGGCAACCCTGAACGGGTACGCACGGATTTGTCGTCGACGCTGTTCTTCAGTGACCCTGACGATTACGACGGTGGCGAACTGGTGATTCAGGACACCTACGGCGTGCAGCAAATCAAATTGCCGGCAGGTGACATGGTGCTGTACCCCGGCACCAGTCTGCATAAAGTCAACGCCGTCACGCGGGGGACTCGCTTTGCCTCCTTTTTCTGGACCCAGAGCCTGGTGCGTGAAGACAGTCAACGTACGCTGTTGTACGAAATGGATGGCGCGATCCAGCAACTGACCCGCGATGTGCCCGATCACCCGTCGTTAATTCAGCTCACCGGCACCTATCACAACCTGCTACGTCGCTGGGTTGAGGTCTAGCCATGAGCTTTCAATTGCGCCGTGAGGAGTTGCTCGATGGTGAACAGCTCCGTGCCATGTTGGCTGAAAACCCGGGCCGGGCGGCACAAGCCATCCTGATTGCAGCTAAACAAGGGCTCATTGATGGGCAAGCGTTGTTAGGGCAAATTTTGCTCGACGGGCAGGGCATCGAACGCGATCCGGTCCTGGCCAGGCGCTGGTTTCAGATCGCTGCCAACGCCGGTCATCTGATGGCGCGCAACATGCTCGGTCGCTGCCTGGAACATGGTTGGGGCGGGCCAGTGGATCTGACGCTGGCCAGTCTGCAATACCGTCAGGCCGCAGAGGCCGGTCTGGACTGGGCCATGTACAACTACGCGAACTTGTTGGCCACCGGGCGCGGGGTCCCTGAAGACCCGCTGGCTGCGCTGGCGCTTTATCGGCAAGCCGCAGAGTTGGGGCATGCCAAGTCGATGAATTTGTTGGGGCGCTATCTGGAGGAAGGGCAATATTGTGCGCAAGACCTCAATGCCGCTTGGTATTGGTACAAATGTTCGGCTGAAAACGGAGATTTTCGCGGGCAGTTCAGCCATGCGGCCGTGCTGACGCAGCAGGGGCAGATCGATGAAGCCCTTGAGTGGCTGTACAAGGCGCTGGCGGGAGGCAATCTGAACTTTCTTCGCGTCGCACAGCAATCCCTCATGTATGCCCGGGACCCGCGGATTCGGGCATTGGCGTCGGACTTTGCGCAGCGTGCAGCACAACTTCAAACAGATTGATCGAACACAGTGGAGGCCACCGTTACGTAATCGACAGGCACATTAAATAGTTATAGCGATGAAGGCCCTGTATTGAATAGTTATGGCGCTGGCGAATAACGCTGTTATTTAACGTACTCTCTTACATTGTTTTGTGCTTAAGCTGTATTGCCGGTGTCCCGGTTGGGCATAGTCTTGTTCATGTGTATTAATTGAGCGGGAACTGCATGATGCCTGAGTATTATAGGGATGAGCTGGAGGCTCTAACGGAGTCTGAGTTTTATGAACAATCCGGGGTGTTCGAACACTCTATCGTCGTGCCGTTGCGATTTATGCAGTATCTGTCGGGCGTACGCTTAAACGGAATTCCGCGTGCTGACAGCGGTTTTTTATTCCGGCGTACAGATATTGAAACCATTCGATTATATGTCGACCATGCCCGTCTTTTGCCGACGGTTCTTGAGAACGTAAAGCGCCTGTATCCACCGGCGGCTGTAGGGTTGAAAGGGCTGGAGCCAGAAAAGGTAGTGGGCTTTCATCAACAGGTTCTGGCACACGCTCATACCTGGACCCACCTTGAACATGCAGTCAAAGTGGCATGCGATAGCATGAACCAGTTGGCGGGGGACATTCTGGAGCGTCTTCAACGTCTTATTGAAGATATCGCTGGGGTTATGGGGGAGCAGCCATCAGGTAACGGACTGGGTATCACTGATCTGCCACGTGCAGTATTAACCGATGAACAGCGCTCAGCCCTTGAACTCATACGTCTCAACCGGGTTCACGAACAGCCGGATATACGCGGTTTTTTCAATACCTCGATCTTTTCTCAGTGCCGTCTATTTAATAGCACCTTAGCGAACGTGTTGGTGCCACACGCGTCGGCACTTCTGGATGTTTATTCGCAAGTGGATAACGTTACCGCCAACGCTTCATTAAAAACAGATCTGCGCGCATTAGATGATCAACTCCACAGCGTGGTAACGGAGTATGAGCGACTGATTACAGAGACAGTGCCGGGCAGGGTGCCACAGTTCAGCCTTGAAGCCACCTCAGGCGTTTTCAGTCGCCAAGCCGGAATACTGCGGGGGGAGATTCACCGGCTAGTTGTCGAGCGGGGCCGTTTGGTGTTCGCCAGTTTGCCGCCGGATACATTGGGCGCGTTTCTATACGTTACCCAGCAACGTTTTTCCGAGCTGCGCGGACGATTTATGGCGGCCGCAGTGACATGCCGAGACATGGAGAACGCATGGGAACCCCTCCAATGGTATGTGATGGGTGTGAATGAGTATTTGAAACAGGTGAGTACCCTGGCAGACCTTAACCAACTTAAAACCAATCTCGAGAGGCTCATGAGAACGTGGTTGCGCGTAAAAGCACTGACTGCGCAAGTCTACAGTTCATTTACACAAATACTGGAACGTGATGACTGGGCCGCACGGTAACACGTAAACAGCCAGTTTTATAAAAGGCTGGATAACATTAATCGGCCAACTCCACGTGCCTCTAGGGGGTTGGTCGGGTGAAAAAAAGGACGTAGATTGTTTTTTTAATAGTTCAAGTGTGGCTTATTATCTAAATGTGATTTTTATGGCGCTCGGTAATTCTCCTTGGCTGCGTGCCAGTATCCTACAGTTATTGATGGCTTTGTCGCGTTGAGTAAGTAGGGTTTTGTCCTAGTCTCTAAGTGCAAACTCATAAATAACAAGGGGCTCAAAATGAAGAATTTAGCTGCGGATGTTGAAGAAGGGGAAATCGAGAATTTAAGTGTGTATGCGGGGGCAAGTCGGTTGCCCGAAGAGTATATAAAATTGGTCGCTGGTCAAACGCCGTCTGCTATCGATCCTAAAGATATGGGTTTTTTAATTCGGCGAGAGGATATCCGGAATACGCGTCGGTATGTAGAATTCGCAAAATTGTTACCGCTCTCACTGGAAGTCGTAAAAAAGCGTCTGAATTATGAGAGCATCGACATTGAAGGTTTGTCGCCAGAAGATATTCTGGCGCTTAACGAGCGTGCAGTGGCACATGCCAACACATGGCCTGCATTAGAGTCTGGCAGTAAAGAGTTAGCGAGGCTGTTGGAAAGTTTTTCCGAGCAATTCTTGACAATAGGCGAGGGTATTCTGGCGCTTATTAAAGATGTCGAGTTGGGTCGACGCTTGAATGGCACCCTTGAAGCCCTCACAGAGCAAGAGCAAGAAACGTTAAACGTTATGTTGGTGGATAACACCGAGCGGCAAGCCATTGCCGCAATGACGCAGTATTTAGAACAATCAAAAACCAGGACGAATCATTTCATTAAGTCTGTGGCAGGCGTGGAGGCTATGGCCAAAGCCTTTGAACAGGGGTTGAGCGATGAGTTGATTCCTCTGGTTAAAAGCAAAATGATGGCTTATAAAAACTCGGGAAAAGAACATGAACGTGAAGAACTGCTTAAGACTATCCTGGAACTGGATGAGCGGATTGACAAGTTAGCCTCTGACTATTCAAGGAGTGTGGGCATTTCTTTTGCTGGCTTGGTAGTAGGGCCCGTCGGACTTCTGATTTCGGGCGGTATTTTCGGCAGTAAGGCAGAGAAAATACGTAAGGAGAAAAATCGCCTGATCGTTGAAAGGCAAGAATTGAAGATGCAAGTTAATAATGCTGATAAGTTGATTGAGCTGATCGACGATCTTCAAGTGCATTTTATTGATTTGCAAGGACGGATGTTATCGGCCGAAGTAGGCGCCAAACAGCTGTCGCAGGTATGGACGTATATTGCCCGTTACCTCAATGAAGCCAGTGAAGAGCTGGCTCAGGTCAATACGATGCTGGAGCTGCATACGTTTGCGCTTAATTTTGCGACGGTAATTAATCCATGGCGCAGTATCAAAAATTACACCGTGCAGATCTCCAATGCATTCAATGAAATGGTCAGTGGCTGATTTTTAGAAGGAACCTAGGTGTGAACGGAATCACTTATTTGAATCTTTACCCCACGTTGAACATGGCCCCTGTCAAGGAAGCCGTGAGTGTGTTTAATCGCGCTGTTGTGGGTAACGCTTTTGCTTTACTTCCAGGCCTACAAGAGCGTGTCGTAAGCGCGCAGGTCGTGATAAACAACCACA
Organism: Pseudomonas sp. WS 5078; assembly: GCF_012985745.1. NCBI lineage: Bacteria > Pseudomonadati > Pseudomonadota > Gammaproteobacteria > Pseudomonadales > Pseudomonadaceae > Pseudomonas > Pseudomonas sp. WS 5078. The sequence continues at coordinate 255,997 of NZ_JAAQWX010000006.1, forward strand.
GTCGCTCGTTAGTGGATCAGGCCATCGCACTTGAGGCCTCACTCTCCAATACCGGCATTGGCGATATCGCCAGGCAGTACAAGGAGATTGCTGATGCTGCCTCTTTGGATGCCAAACTCAAAGCCAAGAGTATTGAAGACCTTGAAGCCCTCTGCCAGCTACGACTGAGCACTGTAGTACAAAAAGCAGAGACCGCCAGACGTTTAGTTGTGGCCTCCCGGGACGAAGTTGGCGGATTAACGCTGGATCATTTTGCTGACGAGTTACTTGAGTATGATGAGGCCCGCCTGATTGCACTACTGGCCCGCGAAGCAGCATTAAAAGCCGAGGGGGATCGACTCAGGGCTGACTGGCAAGAAATTAAAGCTGCAGACGATTTACTCAGCAATGATTTTTGGAAAAAACAGGTTGAAAATGTACTGCCCACCGCGGATGAACTTCAGGTGTTAGTATCCCAGGCATTGGTTCCCAAGTTAGACGCGGACATTATTAAACTGGGCCTCCAGCGACTGGAGAAGTATTTGGATATGTTTGGCGCAGCCGCAAAGCTGGCATCTTTATCGGAAGCCCTTGTGCGTGTTTCGAAAAAAATATCCGCGAACGCGGGTGAGCTGCAAGAGCTGGACGCCAAAATAAAAAAACTACAGACGCGAAAGGAAAATGTCGAAGCCTATGGCGGTGTATTGACTGCAAGAGTCCAGTGGGTAGAAGAGGTGGGCTTGGTTGAGGAAAGCCTGGTGGTATTTTTAAGAGAGTGTCGCCTGTTTCAAACCGCGGATGCATGCGATATGAGTGCATTGCAAACGCATCTAACGACCTTTATTTCAGTATTGCGTCAGGTGCGCGTTTAAGTTTTAGCGCCTGCAAATAATGCCCATGCAGTTTGGCTGTATGGGCATCGTGATGGGTTTGATTACAAGTAGAATGACTTCAGCGGCGGGAAACCATTGAACTCGACGGCGCTGTAACTGGTGGTGTAAGCGCCCGTTGATAGCCAGTACAGGCGGTCACCGATGGCCAGGTTGAGCGGCAGGCCATACTTGTAGTTTTCATACATGATGTCTGCGCTGTCGCAGGTCGGACCGGCGATAACGACTTCTTCCATCTCGCCTTTCTTTTCAGTCCAGATCGGAAACTTGATGGCTTCATCCATGGTTTCGATCAGGCCCGAGAACTTGCCCACATCGGTATACACCCAGCGCTCTACGGCGGTGCGGGATTTACGGGCCACCAGCACCACTTCGCTGACCAGAATCCCGGCGTTGGCAATCAGCGAACGACCCGGTTCCAGAATAATTTCCGGCAGGTCATCGCCGAAGTCTTCCTTCAGGAAACGGATGATTTCTTCAGCGTAGGTTTCAAGGCTGTTAGTGCGAGTGATGTAGTTGGCCGGGAATCCGCCGCCCATGTTGATCAGCTTCAGGTGAATCCCGTCTTCTTCCTTCAGACGTTCGAAGATGACCTTGACCTTGGCTATTGCCGCGTCCCACACGCTGATGTCGCGCTGCTGGGAGCCGACATGGAATGAAATACCGTAAGGCACCAGACCAAGGTCGCGGGCCAAAATCAGCAAGTCCATGGCCATGTCGGTCTGGCAGCCAAACTTGCGTGACAGCGGCCAGTCAGCGGTGGTCGAGCCTTCTGTCAGGATGCGCACATACACCTTCGACCCCGGCGCGGCCTTGGCGATATTGCGCAGGTCGGCTTCCGAGTCGGTGGAGAACAGGCGCACGCCTTTCTCATAGAAGTAGCGGATGTCTTTGGACTTTTTGATGGTGTTGCCGTAACTGATGCGATCCGGGCTAACGCCTTGGGCCATTACTTTGTCCAGCTCATAGATCGACGCGATGTCGAAACTGGAGCCTTTGTCGCGCAGCAAGTTGATGATTTCAACAGCCGGGTTGGCCTTGACGGCGTAGTACACCTTGGCAAATTCGAAACCTGCGCGCAGGTCATCGTAGGCCTGGCTGATCATCGCGGTATCGATCACGACGAACGGGGTTTCTTGGGTGTCAGCGAACGCTTTCATTTTCTGAAAGGTATCGCGCGCGTAATAGTCTTCGACCTTAATCGACATGCAGAGGGACTCCTAGTGGCAAACGTCATCTATAAATGGGCGCAACTGAACATCCTCCGTATCCCCACTTTGGTTCGCCTACTTCCCAAGGCATGTCCGCCGAAAGCAAAAAAGGTAAATGAACCTTGCTGTCTCGTCGTCAGTACTTGAGCCGGATGGATCGTTTCCAGCATGGATGTTCGGCGCGAACTGTAGGGGGTGATTGCGCATTGATCAACAAAAAATGTCGCGTTTTTGCACGACTTCGTCGCAGGCGGCGTATCGGCTATTTAAGTAACCGACCGTGGGAAGGAAGGGATGTTCCATGAAGCGTTTATGGCGAGGTTGAGAGGCCGCAGGAGCGAGGCAATCTCGCTCCTGGGCCATTGCCGTTTAGGCCAGGGCGGTCTCGGCAGGGGACACGATGCTGGTCTTGGCACCACGTGAGCGACCGGAACTCAAATAGGCTGCGATCGATTCCTGGGTGACCTCACCCTGGAACACACGTTCGGTATCCATCACCGGTAACCACGAACGGTTAAATTCGTACATGCGTGACAGCAAGATGCGCAAGTGCTCCTCGGATGCCGCCGTTGCGGTGAATTCGCGCAGGTATTGCCCGCAGGTGCCGGTTTGGCGATGCAAGTCGCGACGACGCACATAACCCAGCGCCTTGTTGTCGGCACAGGTGACGACGACATATCGACGGTCGAGTTCGTCCATCAGCTCCAGCGCTTCGCCTACCGGGGTTTCAGGGCTGACGGAAGGCGCGTTGTCGGCTGCGTCTTCGGCCTTGACCAGCAGCAGACGCTTGAGGGTGCTGTCCTGTCCGACAAAATTGCTGACAAACTCGTCGGCAGGGTGGGCGAGCAGGGTGTCCGGGTGGTCCATCTGCAACAACTTTCCGCCGCGGAAGATCGCAATCTTGTCGCCCAGTTTGATGGCTTCGTCGATGTCGTGGCTGACCATGATCACAGTCTTGTTCAGCGCCCGTTGCATCTCGAAAAACTCGTTCTGAATCATTTCACGGTTGATGGGATCGACAGCGCCAAATGGCTCATCCATCAGCAGCAGGGGCGCGTCAGCGGCCAGGGCGCGGATCACGCCAATGCGCTGTTGCTGGCCACCTGACAACTCGCGCGGGTAGCGGTGCAGGTATTGCTTGGGTTCGAGCTTGATCATGCTCATCAGTTCACGTGCCCGTTCATGGCACTTCTGTTTGTCCCATCCCAACAGTCTTGGCACGACCGTGATGTTTTCTTCGATGGTCATGTTCGGAAACAAACCGATTTGCTGAATCACGTACCCGATGTTGCGACGCAGGGTTACCGGGTCGAGGTCCGTGGTGTCTTCGCCGTTGATCAGAATTTTGCCGGAGGTGGGCTTGATCAGGCGGTTGATCATTTTCAACGTGGTGCTTTTGCCGCAACCCGATGGCCCGAGGAATACGCAGATCTCGCCTTCGTTGACGGTCAGGTTCACCGAGTCGACGGCTTTGACATCTTTGCCGTTGCTTTGGAAGGTTTTGCTGAGGTTTTGAAGTTCGATCATTTGAGCAGTCCTTTTGGAGTCAGCGAGCGTTGCAGCCATTGCAAAAGCAAGTCAGCGATGATGGCCAGCACACTGACCAGCACGGCGCCGACGATCAGCATCGACATATCGCTGCGGCTGATGGCAGCCAGAATAAGTACACCCAGACCGCCGGCGCCGATGGTAGCGGCGATGGTCATTACACCGATGTTCATCACAACAGCGGTGCGTACACCGGCCAGAATCACAGGCACGGCGATGGGCAATTCGACCATGCGCAGGCGCTGGCCGAAGGTCATGCCAATACCGCGAGCGGCCTCACGGATACCCGGCTCAACACCGGTGAGCGCAAGAAAGGTATTGCGCATGATGGGCAGCAGTGAATAAAGGAACACAGCCGTGATGGCTGGCATCGGCCCCAGGCCCTGACCGAACTTGGAGTAGAACGGCAGCAGCAGGCCAAACAGGGCGATGGACGGGATGGTCAGCAATACCGTAGCGCTGGCCTGCATCGGCCCGGCCAACGTCGGGAAGCGGGTCATCAGTACACCCAACGGCACGCCGACCACAATGGCCAAGGTCACGGCGATGCCGACCAAGGTAATGTGCTGCCACGTAAGGTGCAGTACGAGCGTCCAATCCATGTGGGAAAAGGCGTTTAGAAATTCCATGTCTTCTCCTCAGTTGAGCGGGTGTTGGCGCAGGAAGTCGGCGGCCACTTTGGATGGGCTTTCGTGATCCACGTCGACCCGGGCGTTAAGCTGACGCATGGTTTCGTCATCAAACAGGTCGGCCAGCGGCTTGAGCAGGCCTTCGAGATCCGGGTGCTGATCCAGATAGGCTTTACGCACAACCGGAGCGGCGGTGTAGTCCGGGAAGTAATGCCGGTCGTCGTCCAGCAGCTTGAGGTTAAAAGCGCTCAGTCGGCCGTCGGTTGTGTAGACCAGCCCGGCAAACACCTGGCTGTTTTTCAGGGCGGTATAGACCAGACCGGCGTCCATCTGGCGGATATTTCTACGGGTCAGGTCCATGTCGTAGAGCTTGACCAGACCTCCAAGACCGTCCGAGCGGTTGGCGAACTCCGTGTCCAGTGCCACCAGCGCTTTTTTGTGCTCGGGTTCGCGCAGGGCTTTGTTGAGGTCGCTGATGGTGTTGATGTGCGGGTATTGCTCAGCCACTTCCTGTGGTAACGCCAGTGCAAAGGTATTGCTGAACTTGGACGGGTGCAGCCAGATCAGGCCTTGCTTGGCGTCGACTTCTTTAACGCGGTCGTAGGATTGCTGACTGTCGAGTTTGTCGGTGATGTGGTTGTACGCCACCAGCGAAACCCCGGTGTACTCCCACACCATGTCCAGCTGTCCCGACTCCTGCGCCGACCGCGCCAGGCTGCTTCCCAACCCGCCAGTCACTTGAGCGTTGTAGCCCTTGGTATTGAGGTATTGCGAGGTGATTTCAGCGAGCAGAGTCTGTTCGGTGAACACCCGCGCCCCGATGCGGATCAAGGGTTTTTCAGCGGCCTGCACAATTCCTGCGCACAGCAGGATGCAGCCTAAAAACAAGCTTATTTTTTTCATGGGTTTTCCTATGCTCAGCCCGACCTTAAACAGGTCGCAGGCCGCGTTCCAACCATTGGCGGCTGATGAGTATCACCAGGCCGTCGAGCAGCAATGCCAGCAGCGCGGTGCACGCGGCGCCCAGGATCAGTTGCGGCTGATTGTTGAGGGCGATGCCAGGGAAAATCAGGCTGCCCAGGCTGTTGGCGCCGATCAGGAACGCCAGTGGCGCGGTCCCGACGTTGATCGCCAGTGCAACCCGCACACCGCCCATTATGATGGGCACGGCATTGGGTAACTCGACTCGCCAAAGCACTTGGCGCGGGGTCATTCCAATGCCGACGGCGGCTTCTTTGAGTGAACCCTGTACGTTTTTCAGGCCTTCGTACGTGTTGCGCACAATGGGCAGCAACGAGGCGAGAAACAGGGCAAAGATGGCGGGACCGCTACCAATCCCCAGAAAGCCCAGTGCAATGGCCAGTACAGCCAGCGGCGGGACGGTGTTGCCGATGTTGAAGACTTGCATGAAGCGTTCCGCACGTCCGACCATTGAAGGTCGGCTGAGGAAAATGCCGGCGGGTATCCCTACAAGGAGAGCGGCGAGCATTGAAACGAGTACGAGGTACAGATGGGCTTGCAGGTAGAACAACAGATCATCTTGATAGTGTTCGATAGTGCTGATGCCGATCCAGTGGACCAACAGGGCCAGGAGGGCGACAACTGCCACGCAACCTATAAGCCCTTTTCCATAGCGATTAGCCACAGGCGGACTCCTTTTTTTTTCAGTCGGCGGACACATTCTCGTGTGGCAATGCCATTCCTGGCTGCCGACAATGTGTTCGCGAAGAGCAACAGGCGGGGGCAGAGTAAACGCCGGCTTCGCCTGTCATTAGCGCAGCCTCGTCAGGCTAACTTGCTGATATTTCAGCTCCTGACGGTTTGTCGTATCAGGAGAGTGGACGCCTCCACCGCTCAAAAGGTTCACATTTTTTACGGCACATTGCCACCCTTGTGATCAAAGCCAAGGCACCAACGGTGGCTGCGGATGCCGGATTTGGGCTATAATCCGCGCCCTTTTTTGAATCAATCGTCAGGCGATTTCCCATGACCCATCAGGCCGCCGAAGTCGCGAAACGCCGCACTTTCGCCATCATTTCCCACCCCGATGCGGGTAAAACCACCATCACCGAGAAACTCTTGCTGATGGGCAAGGCCATTGCCGTTGCCGGTACGGTGAAATCGCGAAAGTCCGACCGCCATGCCACCTCCGACTGGATGGAAATGGAGAAACAACGGGGTATCTCGATTACCACGTCGGTCATGCAGTTCCCGTATCGCGACCACATGATCAACCTGCTCGACACCCCGGGCCACGAAGACTTCTCGGAAGACACCTACCGTACGCTGACCGCTGTCGACTCGGCCTTGATGGTGCTCGATGGCGGTAAAGGTGTTGAGCCACGTACCATCGCGCTGATGGACGTGTGCCGTCTGCGTGACACGCCTATCGTCAGCTTCATTAACAAACTCGACCGCGACATCCGCGACCCGATCGAGCTGCTGGACGAAATCGAAGCCGTACTCAAAATCAAGGCGGCGCCGATCACCTGGCCGATTGGTTGCTACCGCGACTTCAAGGGTGTTTATCACCTGGCGGGCGACTACATCATTGTTTACACCGCGGGTCATGGTCACGAACGCACTGAAGTCAAAATCATTGAGAAGCTTGACTCCGACGAAGCCCGCGCGCACTTGGGTGACGAGTACGACCGTTTTGTCGATCAACTGGAACTGGTTCAAGGCGCGTGCCATGAGTTCAACCAGCAAGAGTTCCTCGACGGCCAACTGACTCCGGTATTCTTCGGTACGGCCTTGGGCAACTTCGGTGTCGACCACGTGCTGGATGCCGTGGTGGATTGGGCGCCGATGCCGCTTGCCCGTGTTGCCAACGAGCGTACGGTCGAGCCCGAAGAAGAGAAGTTCACCGGCTTCGTGTTCAAGATTCAGGCGAACATGGACCCCAAGCACCGGGACCGGATCGCCTTCATGCGTATTTGCTCGGGCAAATATGAAAAAGGCATGAAGATGCGTCACGTACGCACGGGCAAGGATGTGCGCATCGGCGACGCGCTGACGTTCTTCTCCTCCGAACGTGAGCAACTCGAAGAAGCCTATGCGGGCGACATCATCGGCTTGCATAACCACGGCACGATACAAATCGGTGACACCTTCAGCGAAGGCGAGAGCCTGAGCTTCACCGGCATCCCGCACTTTGCCCCGGAATTGTTCCGTCGGGTGCGTCTGCGCGATCCGCTCAAGTCCAAGCAATTGCGCCAAGGCTTGCAGCAACTGGCCGAAGAGGGCGCCACTCAGGTGTTTTTCCCCGAGCGCAGCAACGACATCATTCTGGGCGCCGTGGGTGTGCTGCAGTTTGACGTGGTGGCGAGCCGCCTGAAAGAAGAATACAAAGTGGAATGCTCTTATGAGCCGATCACCGTATGGTCTGCGCGCTGGATCGAATGCAGCGATAAGAAGAAGCTGGAAGAATTCAGCGTCAAGGCTGTGGAAAACCTTGCGCTAGATGGCGGCGGTCACCTGACTTACCTGGCGCCGACCCGGGTTAACCTCGCGTTGATGGAAGAGCGCTGGCCTGATGTGAAGTTCCGCGCGACGCGTGAGCATCACTAAGGTGTGACCCCTCGGTAACGCAGGTCATGTGCGTTGAATGCCAGTCAGTTCTGCTGACTGGCATTTTTTTGGTCGTTTTTTTTGATTCTGATCTGCTTGCTCTTTGGATATACCGAAAAGACGGAAACTCGATAACGCTCAACACAACAGCTTTGGGTTGGACTGATGGCTAGCTACACGATATGAGCATGTTGCTTGCGCAGTCCTACGGAAAAGTCTGAAGGGTGATGTCGTATAAGCAGAAATTAGTCTTCTCTTAATGCTCTTTGTTGTGTGGGTACTCGCTTTTAGTAAGTTTCGTTTTAGTGTTTCTAAATAGGTGGATAACAACCTCAACTGCCAATGTAGGTGTGTTGAATAATAGTGTGGCTGTCAAGACGACGGCTTAAGGACGATATAAATGAATGGACTCGATGATAAAGCAGGTATTCAGATACACGAAAACGACACTGCCAAAGGTGTTGATGATGAGTGTGAGTTGCTCGAAGAGCCGAACGATTTGATTGTTGGTTTGGCACACGATGACGCGCAAAGAGAAGAAAGCCACGTTTCAGGCGCGAAGATGGCGAGCTTTAAGTTAAGCCCTAAACCTCCGAAGGTTACGGTTTCTAAACCCGTCACAAAACCGCCGTTCAAGCCTCCTGTGAGCCCACCCGTAAAACCCCCGGTTAAGCCCCCCGCTAAGCCACCGGCGAAACCCCCGGTTAAGCCGCCCGTTGAGCCACCGGTGAAACCCCCGGTGAAACCCCCGGTTAAGCCGCCCGTTGAGCCACCGGTGAAACCCCCGGTTAAGCCGCCCGTTGAGCCACCGGTAAAACCCTGCAGTGGTCAACTAATACCGGACACCTCGATAGGTGATTTTGACGCCATCGCCCGCTCGTAACCGGTCGGTGGCAGATATCCCAGTTTCGAGTGCAGCCTCTCGTTGTTGTAAAACCCAACGATGTATTCAGTGATGTCGCGTATCGCTTCGGCGTGGTTGGCGTAATCGCGCCGCCATACCCGCTCCATTTTCAAACTCAGGAAAAAGCGTTCCATCAC